>NZ_QTQF01000042.1:0-68150 GCF_003854235.1 Burkholderia sp. Bp8998 | reverse complement strand
CGTCAGGTTCACGTTGTCGACAGCCGTGCTGTCGCCGAACTTCTTCACGACGTTTTCGATGCGCACGAACGCGTCGTGCGCGGGCCGGCTGCGATGGCCGGAGTCAGCCGGGCTGGCGGAGGCGATACGGTCCATGATCGTCGCCCTCAACCGCCGGACTTCAGCTGCAGCCACAGGCGGTTCTGCATCCGCGCGACGTCGGCGCTGCGCGGCATCGCGAGCGACGTCTTCGCGATCGTGCCGTCCGGCAGGTAGATGCCCGAATCCTGCGCGATCGCCGGCGTCACGAACGCTTTCGCGGCCTTGTTCGCGCTCGGATAGAAGATCTCGTTCGTGATCGCCGCGTTGGTCTTCGGTTCCTCGATGTAGTTGATCCACTTCAGCGCGGCTTCGGGATGCGGCGCATCCTTCGGGATCGCCATCACGTCGAACCACAGCAGCCCGCCTTCCTTCGGATTCACGTAGCGGATCTCGTACGCGCGCTTCGCGTCCAGCGTGCGCCGCCGTGCGACGCTGACGTCGCCCGACCAGCCGAGCACGACGCACACGTCGTTGTTCGCGAGATCGTCCGCATAGCCGGCCGAGCTGAACTGCGTGACGTACGGGCGGATCTTCTTCAGCACGTCGTACGCGGCCTGGTAGTCGGCCGGGTTCTTGCTGTTCGGATCCTTTCCCATGTACTGCAGCGTCGCCGCGAACGCGGCGTCCGGCGCATCGAGCAGCGAGATGCCGCAGCCCTTCAGCTTCGCCGCGTTCGCCGGGTCGAACAGCAGCGCCCAGCTGTCGGTCGGCGCGGCGTCGCCGAGCCGCTTTTTCACGGCCTCCACGTTGTAGCCGATGCCCGTCGTGCCCCAGGCCCACGGCACGCCGTACTGGTTGCCCGGATCGACCTTCGCGATCATCCTCATCAGCACCGGATCGAGGTTCGCGAGGTTCGGCAGCTTCGACTTGTCGAGCTTCTGGTACACACCGGCCTGGATCTGCTGCGCAAGGTAGTTCGAGGTCGGGACAACGATGTCGTAGCCCGAGCTGCCCGCGAGCAGCTTGGTCTGCAGCGTGTCGTCGCTGTCGTAGCTGTCGTAACGGACCTTGATGCCGCTCTGCTTCTCGAAGTTGGGCACCGTGTCCTTCGCGACGTACTCCGACCAGTTGTACACGTTCAGGTTGGCATCGCCCGCACGGACGGACAGGCTGGTCGCGGCGGCCAGCCCCGCCGACGCGACGAGCGCGGCGCGCACGGCCGCACGACGACGAATACGGATACGCATGGGGATTCTCCTTGTGATGGGTATCGGCCGTGGCGCCAGGTCCGGGTCCGGACTCGCGTCAACGCCGTCAAGCGGTGTTCAGCACAAGGGTCAATGTAGAGATCGCGGCCCGCACCGTCAGTCCTGAAAACCGGGACAAACGTCATCGCCGTTCAGGGTCGTTTGGGTAGATTCCCGCGTAGGCAGTCGAAAATATTCGTGATACCTGTAGCGCCACCTGAGTTCTTCGACATCCGACGCCATGAGCGCTGCGCTTTCCACCCCCGATCTCCCGCTGAGTCACGTCGCGTTCGTGACCGATACGCTCGGCGATATCGCGCAAGCGATCGGGACGCCGCGGTTCATGCGCGCCGTGTACGACACACTCGTGCGCTATGTCGATTTCGACGCGGTGCATCTCGACTACGAACGCTGCGTGGCGTCGGGCCGGCGCAGCGTCGGCTGGATCGGCAGCTTCGGGCGCGAGCCCGAGCTCGTCGCGCAGGTGATGCGCCACTACTACCGCAGCTACGCAAGCGAGGACGTCACGTACGCAGCCATCGACAACGAAAGCGACATGCAGCTGCTGCAGGTGTCTTCGCAGCGGGTCGCGAGCGAACTGCGGCACCTGTTCTTCGACGCCGGCGACATTCACGACGAATGCGTGATCGGCGGCGTGACCGGCGGCACACGCTACTCGATTTCGGTCGCGCGTTCACGACGTCTACCGTCGTTTTCGCTGAAGGAGCTGAGCCTGCTGAAGCAGCTGTCGCAGGTCGTGCTGCCGATGGCGTCCGCGCACAAGCGGCTGCTCGGCGCGGTCTCCTCGGACGACGGGCCGCGCGACGAACTCGATCTCGACCTCGTCGCGCAATGGCTTCCCGAACTGCGTGAGCAGTTGACCGCGCGCGAAATGCACGTGTGCGCATCGTTCATCCAGGGCATGACCTCGGCAGCGATCGCGCAGTCGATGGGGCTCAAGACGTCCACCGTCGATACCTACGCGAAGCGCGCGTTCGCGAAGCTCGGCGTCGATTCTCGCCGGCAGCTGATGGCGCTCGTACTCAGGAATGCGTCGCGTCGACACGATGCGTGAATGCCCGGCGAGCGCGCCGTCGAATGGTCGTGCGCGCATCCGCTCTCCGTCTCACCCCGTCACATCACGCTGTGCGCGCACGTCTAACGCCGCCGCATGCCGCCGAACCCGTGTTCGCCGCCGACGAAGGTCGGCCCATGGTGGAAGCCGGTGCCCATCGGAACGCCCACTCGGCCGCGCATGCCCCCGTCGAAGTGACCGAAATGACCGACGTGCCCGAAGTGATCAAAGTGATGCCGATGATGGAAGCGGTCGATGAACACGAAACTCACGCCGGTACCGACGAAGACCGCCGGCCCCCAGTACCACGGGTCGGCGTACGGATAGGCGGTGTCCGGATACCACACGATGCTGCCGTCCATGCCTTGCACCATCTGCCACGTGCCGTCGCTTTGCCGGCATGCCCGCCCGACGATCTGCTGCTCCGTGCCGTCGATTTCCGCTTGCGCGACGACCGCACGGCAACGGGCGCCTTCGTCCGGCGCGTCGTCGTACGTTTGCGCAAGCACACACATGGAACACCCGAGACAGACGACGCCCATCCCGAACCGAAACAAGTTGCACATGATCGGCTCCTGCATTGTTGCCCCCGACCACTCGACCCTTGGCGTCACGGACGACGCGCGGCTTCGTATAGGGTCACCCGATCATTAGACGACGTGGCACGCCGGATTATTCCTGGGGTCGGGATGCGAATCGGCAACACGGAAGCCGCCGGCGCTCATGCCCGCGGCGACCGCCGGACGATGCAGTAGACGCCCGCCGCGGTCACGCCGAACACTAGATGGGCGACCAGCGTGATCGCGCCGCGCACCGGAACGAACCACGGAAAGATCGCGGTGAACACGTGCAGGTTGACGCCGTAGAGAACGAGTCCGAACACGCCGCCCGCGAGCAGCGCGCCACCGGGCGACAGGTTGCGGACCAGCTTCGCCAGCACGGCCGCATAGGCAAGCGACAGCGCGGCATGCACCAGCGTCGCCACGCCCATGATCGTCGGATCGAACCCCGCGGGCGCGCCGAGCGCGGCTCGCCCCATCACGAGGGCCGCCGTCAGGCGTGCGTCGCGCAGCAGGTTGTGAAGGGCGTCTTCGCCGGCAATCGGCCAGAGCAGCAGCTCGATGACGGTCGAGCCGACCGCCGCGCCGAACGCTGCCCAGAGTATCGGGACGGGACCGTCGTGTTTCAATTGCCCTCCGTGATGGCCGCGCGCCGTGCGGCCTTACAACGGACGTTCGCAGTCCGTCCAGTACGCGAACGGATCGCGATGCTTCGGATAGTGCTCGTCGAGCCATTGCAGCAACGTCGCACGCGCATTGTCCATGTCGGCCTTCGACGACGACGTCGTCAGCTCGTGCACTTCGACGGACTTTTCCCGATCCATCACATAGCAGTTCCAGTCGGGGCCGTCGAGATCCGGATCGTCGGACGTCTTCGACGACTTGCGCCAGCCGAACCCCTTGCGCGCATCGATGTAGTAGCGCGGATGCACTTTCAGATACGACATCTCGCCGCCCTGCAGGCTGCTTTCCGCGCGCAGCACGTCGCGTTCGTCGACGATCTGCGTGACTTCCGGCAGCCGGCGCGAGCGCCAGCCGGCCGGCAGCGTCGCCGTCGCCCGCACGGCGTCGTACGGGCCCCACGTCAGGCCCCAGGCTTCGGCCATGCGCTTCATGAACGCATCCGCGCCCGGATAGCCGCGCAACTGGATTCTCGTCGACACCGTGACGTCGACGCGGCCGTCGGCGCCGGCGGGGTCGCCTGCCGCCTCGAACGGGTTGCCCGGGCGCGTCGCGCGCTGCTGCGCGTCCGCGGGCGCCATGCCCGAAAACAGCTGGTCGAGCGCCGCACGCGCTTTCGACGACTTGTCAGGTCTATTCATTCCTCATTCCCTCTGCATTCGAACGATTCAACACGCTCGATTCTCGTTTATCTGTCGGATCCCGCGATTTTCCGCGGTCGCATTGTCGACGATCCGGTATCCCGGGTCGAGCGGCGGCGACATCCGCGCCGCCTTCGTCGCGCCCCTCGACGCCGCTGCCGCCTATTCCAGCGCGGCCCGCATCCGCGCCATCAGCGCGAGCACCTCCGGACGATTCTCGCCCTTCGCATGCACGAAGCGATACCTGAGCGACGACTCGACCTCATGCCGGCTCACGCGGACGAGCGCGCTGCGCCTGAGATACGCATCCGCGATGCGGCATCCGCGCCAACGCCACGCCGAGCCCCGCTTCGGCCGCCGCGAGCACCAGGTTGTAGTCCTCGAAACGGCGATCCTGCGCGCGGCTTGAACGGCATGCCGAGCGCGTCGAACCAGGTGCGCCAGCCGGTCACGTCGAAGTCGTGCAGGAGCGGCATCTCGAGCAGCGCGGCGGCGCCGTTTCGACGGCGCAGCGTGGCCAGTTGCGTGGCCAGCACGCGGAGCGCGACCGGGTAGAGCGTCTCCGGCATGAACTCGCGGGTCTCGAGCTGACGCCAGTTGCCGCGCCCGTACCGGATCGACAGGTCCGCTTCGCCGGCGGCGATATCCACATTGCGAAGCTCGATGCCGAGCTCGATGCGCAATGCAGGCGCCTCGCTCTCCAGCGCATGCTGGCGCTCGACGGTCGCCACGCGCCGGCTGATCGCGCCGTGCGAGACGCCGGAGACATCGGCGGCCGCCAGAAACGAACCCTGGCGCGTCCGATGCAGACGATCTCCAGGCTCGCCAGCGGCGGCCGCGAGCCGCGGTGTCGACGTGACGACCGGCAGCGCTTCCGCCACACGCTGCGCGTGTGCGCCGAGCCATCGGCCCGGCGTCGCACCGAGCTGTGAGCCATATTCATACCCGCAGGTCGACTCGTGCGCTAGCTTAACATCTCGCCACGCCGCACCGTCGCCGCATGAATACGCTTTCCTCCTCGTCGCGCGGCGCGCGACTGCCGCTCGGCTTCATCGAACGGCAAGACCGATCCGAACAACGATCCGGCAACGGTCCGGTGAAGCCGGGCCCCGTCATCTGCAAAGCATGGATGCCCATGCGGTTCGTCGCGGCCCGCACTCGTTTGCCGACGCGGCTGGACTTGACCGTTAGTTGCATCGAGAAGATGACGTGCTCGTCCCTGTATCGCGATGAAAGTGTGCAGACAAATCGACCGAACAGTTCCCGATTGATTGCGCCGCACTGTCCATGGTCATCGGCATCGGAGCGGCCGAATAATCGGAGCAATCGACGGCGCGAGAGGGTCGCCCATCTGCACGACGGAACGCAACACCACCGCGCGAGCGGCATCACATTTGCGCAAGCCTGCGCAATTCGCCGAAGCGAGCGGAAACGCGTTCCGATATATTCATACCAATTGCGTGTCGTCAGACGAAATCGCCCGCTCGCCCGGGCACTGCGTGGCGCCAGCGTCGTTCGTCGACATCGACAGCCTGGCGACATGCAAGCCGAACCCGTCATGGGTCGTGGGGACTCGTCCGGCACCCCGACCGCCTCACAAGGGCGCGCGGCCGACCGGACGGCAACGGAAATATCAATCAACGGAGATGGCAGATGGAACGAAGCATTGTCGGCATGCGCTGCAAACCCCTGATCACCGCCGCACTGGCCGCCGCCGCATTCGCGGCCGCGTCGGGCGCGATGGCCGATCAGGTCGTGAAGATCGGCAGCGTCGAACCGACGACGGGCGGCATTTCGCACCTCGGCAAGGACAACGAGAACGGTGCGCGCCTCGCGGTCGAGGAAATCAATGCGAAGGGCCTGACGATCGGCGGCAAGAAGATCACGCTGCAGCTCGACGCGCAGGATGACGCGGCCGACCCGCGCCAGGCCACGCAGGTCGCGCAGAAGCTCGTCGACGACAAGGTCATCGCCGTCATCGGCCACCTGAACTCGGGCACGTCGATCCCGGCGTCGAAGATCTACAGCGACGCGGGCATCGTGCAGATCTCGCCGTCGGCCACGAACCCGACCTACACGCAGCAGGGCTTCAAGACGACCTACCGCGTGGTCGCGACCGACGCGCAGCAGGGTCCGGCACTCGCGAGCTACGCGCAGTCGAAGGGAGTGAAGAGCGTCGCGGTGATCGACGATTCGACCGCGTACGGCCAGGGCCTCGCGAACGAATTCGAGAAGAAGGCGAAGGCGCTCGGCCTGAAGGTGCTGTCGCACGACGCGACCAACGACAAGGCGGTCGACTTCCGCGCGATTCTCACGAAGGTCAAGGGCGAGAACCCCGACGCGATCATGTACGGCGGCATGGATGCCACCGGCGGCCCGCTCGCGAAGCAGGCGAGGCAGCTCGGCATGCGCGCGAAGATCCTGTCCGGCGACGGCGTGTGCACCGACTCGCTGGCCGAGCTGGCCGGCCCGGCGGCCGACAACGTGCTGTGCTCGCAGGCGGGCGCTGCGCTCGAGAAGATGCCGGGCGGCGCGGCGTTCCTCGCGAAATACCAGAAACGCTTCAACCAGGGCATCAAGTTCGATGCGCCGTTCGCGTACGACGCGGTCTACATCGCGGTCGACGCGATGAAGCGCGCGAACTCGACGGACCCGGCGAAGATCCTCGCGGCGATGCCGTCGACGAAGTATGAAGGCGTGATCGGCACGACGACGTTCGACGCGAAGGGCGACCTGACGCACGGGATCATCTCGATCTACGGCTACAAGAGCGGCAAGAAGACCTTCCTCGACCAGGTGAAGATGTAACACTCCGCGACGCCGGCACGACGGGCACGCCACCCGTCGGCGCCGGCGCCTCGCGGGCCGATTCAGGTTTTGCGGAGACGAAGCGACATGTGTGCAATGGCGTATGCGGAATTTCAACAGGAGTTGAAGAAAGCGCAGTTGACGGCGCGCGAGTTCGCCCGCCTGATCCGGATGAACGAAAGCTCCATCACGAACTATTCGAGCAAGGGCACCGTCCCTTCCCACCTCGCGGTCATCGCGACCCTCATTGGCGCGCTCGCCGCGCACGAGATCGATTTCCGGCACGTGATCGGCAAAACGGGCATCGAGCCGAAACGGCCGCGCGGCGTCGGCGCGTTTCCGGCGGCGGGCAAGCCGCGCACCGCAATGCGCCGAAACGGCGATTCATGAACGGCAGCGGTCGATCGGCCGCCGCGCTGCAGCAGTTCCTGATTCACGCATGCGGCACGTGAAGCGCGTCGCGCGCGGCTTGCCGCTCAGTGAGAAATACGCTCGGGCGACTGGCCGAGCGTTTTCGGGCCCATCGAGCCGATCGCGCGCACGACGGGTGTGATCGCGCCGGCGCTCCCATCGCAACAGGCCGGACGCGCCCCTCTCACGCCGCGTCGAGCCCATCCCCCGTCACCCCGCCGCACGCACATGCTCGAGCAGCGCCTGCAGTGGATGACGCAGCTGTCGCGCGGACATGCGCTTCACCTGGCTGCGGCACGAATACCCGGTCGCCAGCGCTTCACCCTGCTCTTGCGGCGCATCGACATGCGCGGCCCACGATTGCGCATAGATCGTCTTCGACGTCTGCAGGTTGCGCGCCTCGTGCCCGTAGGTCCCCGACATCCCGCAGCACCCGGTCGCCTGGACCGCCAGGCGCAGCCCGCGACGCGCGAACACCTGCGCCCACTGCTTGCCGCTGTCCGGCGCGTTGGTCTTCTCGGTGCAATGCGGCAGCAGCCGATACACCGCCGACAAGCCGCCCGCGCCCGCCCCGGCCTCCGGCATCGCATCCAGCAGCCACTCCTGCGGCAGCGCGACCTTCGGCACGTCGGCGAGCCCCGTCACCTTCAGGTATTCCTGCCGATACGTGAGCGTCATCGCCGGATCGAGGCCGACGAGCGCGACACCCGAGCGCGCGAGCGCGGCCAGCTGCGTCGCGTTGCGAATCGCGGCCTGCTCGAACGCACGAAGAAAGCCCTGCACGTGCAACGCCTTGCCGTTCGGCGCGAGCGGCGCCAGCCACACCTGGAAGCCGACGCGCGCGGCCAGCTCGATCAGCGTCGCCAGTTGCTCGGTGTCGAAGTAGCGCGTGAACGTGTCCTGCACGATGACGACGCTGCGCGCGCGCTGCGCATCGCTCAACGCGGCGAGCGCATGCGGATCGGCCGGTCGCACGTCCCATTGCCGGATCACGGCCGCGAGATCGAAGCGGCTCAAGAGCGGACTGTCGACCATCCCGACGTGCCGCTCGAGCAGCGTGCGCATCCAGCCGGCACGCATCAGGCCGTTGTACAGCACCGGCACGCGCGCCATCCACGGCATCGTGAATTCGAGCGAGCCGATCAGGTAGTCGCGCACCGGCCGCAGGTAACGCTGGTGATACAGCTCGAGAAAGCGCGAGCGGAACTCGGGCACGTTGACCTTGACCGGGCACTGTCCCGCGCATGACTTGCACGCGAGGCAGCCGGCCATCGCGTCGTACACCTCGTGCGAAAAGTCGGCTTCGCCGTTGCGCGCGGCGCGGCTGTTGCGCCAGCGGGTAACGAAGCCGCTCATGAACGGCTGCCGCGCGCGCGCCGCCGCGACGACGTCGATGCCGGCCTGTCCTTGCAGGCGCAACCATTCGCGCATCAGCGACGCGCGCCCCTTCGGCGACTGCACGCGTTCGCGCGTCGCCTTCCACGACGGGCACATCGCGTCGTCCGGATCGAAGTTGTAGCACGCGCCGTTGCCGTTGCAGTGCATCGCGGTGCCGTAGCTCTGCCAGACGCGCTCGTCGATCTGCCGGTCGTGTTCGCCGCGCGTAGGCACCTCGTCGATCTTCAGCAGCCGCAGCGTGTTGTCCGGCGGCGTCGCGATCTTGCCCGGGTTGAACTGGTTGTGCGGATCGAACGCGGCCTTCAGCTGCTGCAGCGACGGATACAGCTCGCCGAAGAACGCCGGCGCATATTCGGAGCGCACGCCCTTGCCGTGCTCGCCCCATAACAGGCCACCATGCCGCTGCGTGAGCTCGGCCACCGCGTCCGACACCGGCCGCACCAGCGCGGCCTGCTTCGGATCCTTCATGTCGAGCGCAGGACGCACGTGCAGCACGCCCGCGTCGACATGGCCGAACATCCCGTACTGCAGCCCGTGGCCGTCGAGCAGCGCGCGGAATTCGGCGATGTATGCGGCCAGGTTTTCGGGCGGCACCGCGGTGTCCTCGACGAACGGTTGCGGGCGCGCCTCGCCCTGCACGTTGCCGAGCAGGCCGACCGCGCGCTTGCGCATCGCGTACACGCGCTTCACCGCATCGTCGCCGGTCGCGAGCGTGTGGCCCAACCGTTCGACGCTCGTGTCGGTGCGCAAGTGCTCGACGAACGCGCGCACGCGCGCATCGACGTCCTGCGCATCGTCGCCGCTGAATTCGATCAGGTTGATGCCGAGCGTCGGACGCGCGTCGTCCTGCGGAAAATACTCGGCCACGCTGCTCCACACGAAATCCTTCATCGCGAGCATCAGCACCTTCGAGTCGACCGTCTCGATCGACAGCGGCTTGCGTTCGAGCAGCGCGCGCGCGTCGCGCAGCGCGTCCATGAAGCCGGCGTAGCGCACGTTGACCAGCACCGAATACTTCGGGATCGGCAGCACGTTCAGCTTCGCCTCGACGACGAAGCCGAGCGAGCCCTCCGCGCCGCACAACACGCTGTTCAGGTTGAAGCGGCCGTCCGGTTCGCGCAGGTGCGCGAGATCGTAGCCGGTCAGGCAGCGATTGAGCTTCGGAAACTTCGCGTCGATCAGCGCGGCCTTTTCGTCGCTGATCCGGCGCGCGGTGCGATAGACCTTGCCGACCCGGTCCTGCCGCGCGCAGCAGCGTTCCAGTTCGTCGTCCGCGAGCGCGTGGCTGTGCAGCGGCTCGCCGCCCATCAGCACGAAGTCGAGCGCGAGCACGTGGTCGCGCGTCTTGCCGTACGTGCAGCTGCCCTGCCCGCTCGCGTCGGTGTTGATCATCCCGCCGACCGTCGCACGGTTAGACGTCGACAGCTCCGGCGCGAAAAACAGGCCATGCGGCTTCAGCGCGGCGTTGAGCTGGTCCTTGACGACGCCCGCCTGCACGCGCACCCAGCGCGCGTCGGCATTGATTTCCAGGATCCGGTTCATGTTGCGCGACAGGTCCACGACCACGCCGTCGGTCAGCGACTGCCCGTTGGTGCCGGTGCCGCCGCCGCGCGCCGCCACCGCGACTTCGCGGTGCGCGGGTTCGGCCAGCAGCCGTGCGAGCAGCCGCACGTCGTCCGCATGCGCGGGACAGATCACCGCCTGCGGCAGCCGCTGGTAGATCGAGTTGTCGGTCGCCTGCACGGTCCGGTTCGCATGGTCCGCGCGGATTTCACCGGCGAATCCGGCCGCCTGAAGGGCGGCGAGAAAATCGCGGTAACGGCCCTCGAGCGGGCGGGCGGGACGGGGCAACGGAGCGATCGACATGGGATGAAAGTGCAATGTGGGTGGAGCCGGTGCGCTGCCTCGGTCATAACCATGAGTTTTGAGCAAGGTTCCACGCAACCCGGAAATCCAGTATCTTGCGAATCAGCGCGAGAAACAAACGAATTCTCCCCCGGCAAAACTTGCATAAAACTCATGAATTACCGTCGCCTGACCCCGTCCATGTCGCTGCTGCTGGTGTTCGAGGCCGCCGCGCGGCACGAAAGCTACACGCGTGCGGCCGACGAGCTGTCGCTGAGCCAGAGCGCGATCAGCCGCCAGGTCCAGACGCTCGAGGATCAGCTCGGTGTGCCGCTGTTCCGGCGTGAGGGCCGCTCCGTGAAGCTGACGGAAGTCGGGCGGCGCTATTTCGCCGAGCTGAGCGGCGCGCTCGGGCGCATCCGCGGCGCGACGCTGCAGGCGATGTCGCACCAGGCCGGCGCCGGAACGCTGCGGCTCGCGACCTTGCCGACCTTCGGCTCGAAATGGCTGCTGCCGCATCTGCACGACTTCTATGCCGCGCATCCGGGCGTCACCGTGCACCTGCATTCGCGGATCGGCGGCATCGACTTCCACACCGACGATCTCGACGCGGCCATCACCGTCGGCGCGGGCGACTGGCCCGGCCTGCACGCGCATCGGCTGTACAACGAGTTCCTGATCGCGATCGCGAGCCCCGACGCAACCGGGCGCCGCAAGGCCGGCCCGCGTGCGCCGGCATGGGCGGTCGGGCAGACGCTCCTGGGCGTGACGAGCAATCAGCACGCGTGGGCCGAATGGTTCTCGCATTTCGGGCTCGATCATCGCGAGATGCGGATCGGCCCGAGCTTCGAGCTGACGTCGCACCTGATCCAGGCCGTGCGCGCCGGAATGGGGATCGGCCTCGTGCCGAAGGTGCTGGTGGAAGACGAACTGAGCCGCCACGAACTCGTGTCGATCGGCGACGCGATCACCAGCCAGCGCAGCTACTACCTCGTGTATCCGCCGGAAAACGACACGCTGCCGTCGCTCGTCGCGTTCCGCGAATGGCTGCTGAAATCCTGCTGAAACGCGGCCGCCGACGGGCCGCTCAGGTGCGCCATTCGCCGAGAATCTGCTCGGCCAGGTAGTCGCACGGCGGGCGCGCGGACTGCGCGCTGCGCGCGAGCACGACCTCCATTTCGCCGAGTGGCGGCAGCCCGTGGCTTTCCGACAGCTGCACGAGATGATCGGGAATGCAGCAGCGAGCCAGCGGCGCGACCGCGAGCCCCGCCTCCACCATGCTGAGCAGGCCGAGGTGGCTCGGGCTTTCGTACGACATCCGGTACGGGATCTTCCGCCGGTTCAGCGCCTTGACCGCGTGATCGCGCGCCATGCTGCCGCCGTGCGTGAAAAAGGCCACCGGCAGCGGCCGCTCTTCCCATACGTTGCGCTTCGGCGACCCGACCCAGACGAGCGGTTCGAGCCGGATCAGCTCGCCGGTCACGCCCTTGATGCGCGTGAGGCACGCCAGGTCGACGGTATTGTCCTTGAGCATCGGCACCAGCGCGCTGCTCGGCTGGCCGATCACGCGCACTTCCACGCGCGGATGCATCGCGGCGAACTTGCCCAGCACCTGCGGCAGCAGCGACGAGATGTAGTCGTCGGGCACGCCGATCGTCACGCGGCCGCTGATCTCCGGGCGCACGACCGACGCCCACGCCTCGTCGCGCATCGCCAGCATCCGGCGACCGTACTCGGCGAGCATGCGGCCGTCGTCGGTCGCCGTGACGTTGCGCGTGTCGCGGATGAACAGCGGCTTGCCGAGCGCGTCTTCCAGCGCCTTGATCTGCATGCTCACCGCCGACGGCGACCGGTGCACGGCCTGCGCGCCCTGCGCGAACGAACCGGACTCCGTCACGGCCACCACCATCGCCAGCACATCGAGATCGAGCTTTTTCATTTTCCTCAGAAAATCTGATCAATCGATTCAGTTTATCCCGTTTTACTGTCCGCCTCCATGATCGGACAATGAATCCCATCGACGTTCATCGCAGGAAACGGCAACCATGCACACTTCAGGCTCGCTCTACGGATTTCTGGTCATCGGCGGGATGCTCGCGGTCACGCCGGGGCCGAACATGGTCTACGTGATGTCGCGCTCGATCGCGCAGGGGCGCACCGCCGGATTGATCTCGCTGGCGGGCGTGATGGTGGGTTATCTGTTCTACATGTTCGGCGCGGCGTTCGGGATCACCACGCTGTTCCTGAGCGTGCCGTATGCGGGCACCGTGCTCGGCGTGGTCGGCGCCGCGTATCTGCTCTTCCTCGCGTGGCAGGCCGTGCGCCCCGGCGGCCGTTCGCCGTTCGAGGTGAAGGCGCTGCCGAGCGAGCAGCCGCTGCGGCTGCTCGCGATGGGCGCGACGACCAGCGTGCTGAACCCGAAGCTCGCGATGCTGTTCGTGTCGCTGCTGCCGCAGTTCATCGACTACCGGCAAGGCAGCGTGTTCGGCCAGTCGCTCTTTCTCGGTTCGCTGCTGATCGCCGCGTTCGCGTCGGCCAACGGGATGGTCGCGATCTGCTCGAGCGCCATCGCGAAGTTCCTGCACGGGCGTCCGGCGCTGCTGCTGGCGCAGCGCTGGGCGATGGGGATGGTGCTGGGCGGCCTCGGCGTCGAGATGCTCGTCGATGCTTCGAGGATGGCGGGCGCGGCGTGATGCGCGCCGCGGTGTGCGGCGGATCGCGGATCACGTCAGGCGCGTGCTGCGCCGCCCGTCGCAAAGCCGCGCTTCATCGTGGCCGGCGACGCGCATCGCCGGCCACGGCGCCCACCCGATCACGCCATCGTGCGCGATCGCAGCGGGCCCCGGACCGTCACACACCCCGCACCCCGCATCACGCGGCGACCGCCCGATGCCGCTGCGCTTCGAGTTCGCGCACGAGCGGCAGCACGCGCTGGCCGAAGTACTCGACTTCCTCGATGAAATGCAGGAACCCGGCGAGCACGAGATCGACGCCGACCGCCTTCAGCGCGACGATCCGTTCGGCAATCTGTTGCGGCGTGCCGATCAGGTTCGTCCGGAAGCCGTCGTTGTACTGCACGAGATCCTCGAACGTGGATGTCGCCCAGTTGCCCTCGCCTTCCGGCGACGCGCGGCCGGCCTCCTTCACCGCGTCGCCGAACGCATGCACGGCTTCCACATGCGCGTGCCGGATGATGTCGTCGAGCACGGCCCGCGCCTCTTCCTCGGTGTCGCGCGCGATCACGAACGCGTTGACGCCGATCCGCACGCGATGGTTGTTCGCGGCGGCCTTCGCGCGGATGTCGTCGATCTGCGCCTTCAGGTTCTCCGGCGTATTGCCGTTCGTGAAATACCAGTCCGACACACTGGCCGCGTTGTCGCGTGCCGCACGCGAGCTGCCGCCCTGGAAGATCTCCGGATGCGGTTTCTGCACGGGCTTCGGGCTCAGCGTGTAATCGTTGAAGCGGTAGAAGTCGCCCTTGAACGTGAAGTTGTCCTGCGTCCAGATCCCCTTCAGCGCCTGGATGAATTCCTTCGAGCGCCGATAGCGTTCGTCGTGCTCGAGCCACGGCTCGCCGATCGCGGTGAATTCGCCCTTGAACCAGCCGCTGACGACGTTGATCGCGATGCGTCCGTTCGAAATGTGGTCGATCGTCGCGAGCTGCTTCGCGACCACGGCCGGATGCCAGGGCCCCGGCAGGATCGCCGCGAGCACCTTGAGTTTCGTCGTCGCGTGCAGCAGCGCCTGGCTGAACGAGACCGATTCGTGCTGGTATTCGGCGCCGTAGCCGGCCGTGAAGCGAATCTGGCTCAGCGCGTAGTCGAAGCCGGCCGCCTCGGCCGTGCGCGCGAGTGTCTGGTTGTACTCGAGGCTCCAGTCGGTACGCTGCTCGATCGTGCTGACGACGAGGCCGCCGCTGACGTTCGGCACCCAGTACGCGAATTTGACGCCGTCGGCCGAAGGTTCGTGATTGCTCATGAAAGGTCCTGATCGAAGGGAAAACGCGTCATGCAGCCACGGCGGCAATCGCCCGCGGCTGGAGTTGCGGCACCGCACGGTCGACCGCGAGCGCGATGCGTGCGCGCAGCGCGAAGTTCGCGACCTCGTAGCGGTCGAAATCGCTTTCGGCCGCGTACACGCCGATCGGCAGCGTGCGCGCCTGGAAGAAGCTGAAGAGCGGCCGCAGTTGATGGTCGATCACGAGCGCGTGGCGCTCGCTGCCGCCGGTGGCCGCGAGCAGCACCGGCACATCGACCAGCGACTCGTGATGCACGAGGTCGAACAGGTGCTTGAAGAGGCCCGTGTACGACGCACGATACACGGGGCTCGCGACAACGAGCGCATCGGCCGTCTCGATCGCGCGGATCAACGCGTCGAGATCGGGCGGCACCTGCGCCCGCTTCAGCGCGCCGGCCAGGCGGCTGCCGATCTCGCCGAGTTCGATCAGTCGCGTGTCGATCGGCAAGGCGTCGCCAAGCGTGCTGACGATCGCGTTCGTCAGCGCCAGCGTGCGCGACGGCCGTTGCAAGCCGCCCGAAATGGCGACGACGTTGAGGGTGTTGCTCATGCCATGCGTTCCCGTTGTCGAGCCGCGCGTAGTCGCGCCGATATCGTGTCGGGTTCGCAAGGAGCGTGCCATTGTCGACGGCTACGCGATGGCGCCGATCATCTGCATCACGAAGTTTCCTTCGATCGCCCGCCGGGTACGGCTTCCGCTGCCAAATAGCCAGCCGTGACAAGCATTCCGGGAATCGCATCACATCGATATGCCGCGACACGATGAACCCACGGAAACAGCGTTGCTGATGCGCTGCTGCTCAATCAGCAGTATCGCGCCCGCCGTTCGTCCGGTCGCAGCAGTCGGGCACCGTCGCATCGAACGCGATGACATCGAATCCGCTGTCACAACAGCGCACGCCCGCGCCATTGCATCCTGCGCAGCAAATCCGCTTTCGATATCAGAAATCGATGTTTCCCGGGCGGCGCAAAACACTGAACACTCTGCTGACCGGGGCTGCAACCGAACCGCGGCGCTCGTCGGCGCGGGTCCGGCCCGTTCGATCGACTCACGCCTTCATCGCCATGACTTCCCTGTTCGCCACGCCGCGCCCGGTCAATCTTCGTGTCGTCACGGCGCAACTGGACGAATCGCGCAGCGCGCCCGTGCTCACACGCCCGGCGCGTCACGCGCCGGCCCGCGCGCACGTATTCGTCGATCCGCGTTCGCTCGCGCTGCTCGAGCGCGTGCGGCTCGTCGCGCCGAGCGACGCGAACGTGCTGATCGTCGGCAAGACCGGCACCGGCAAGGAGCTGATCGCGCGCCACGTGCACGACCTCAGCCATCGCGGCAGCGGGCCGTTCGTCGCCGTGAATTGCGGCGCGCTCTCCGACACGCTCGTCGACAGCGAACTGTTCGGTCACGAGAAAGGTGCGTTCACGGGTGCGACCGGCGCGAAGCCGGGCTGGTTCGAGGCCGCGAACGGCGGCACGCTGTTTCTCGACGAGATCGGCGACCTGCCGCTGTCGATGCAGGTCAAGCTGCTGCGTGTATTACAGGAGCGCGAAGTCGTGCGGCTCGGCTCGCGCACGGGCATCCCGATCGACGTGCGCGTGGTGGCCGCAACCAACGTCGACCTGCAGCAGGCGGTGACGGCCGGGCGGTTTCGCGGCGACCTGTTCTATCGGCTCAACGTCGTGCATCTCGACGTGCCGACGTTGCGCGAACGGCCCGGCGACATCCTGCCGCTCGCGCGCCACTTCCTCGACGCATACCGCGGCCGCCTCGGCCGCGGGCCGCGCGGCATCGATCCGCGCGCGGCGCGCCGGCTCGAAGCGCATGCGTGGCCCGGCAATATCCGCGAACTGGAGAACGTGATGCATCACGCGCTGCTGGTGAGCCGCCACGATGCGCTGCAGGACACCGACCTGAACCTGTCGTCGTCGTGCGTGCCGGTCACGACCGCGGGTGCGCGGGATGCGGCGAGCTGTGCGCCCGCTCAGGAAGCGCTCGAACTGGCGCTGTGCGCGCTGTTCGACGAGGCGCACGAGAACCTGTTCGAGCGTATCGAGGACACGGTGATGCGCGTCGCATTCGATTTCAGCCACCGCAACCAGATCCAGGCCGCGCGACTGCTCGGCATCAGCCGCAATGTGCTGCGGGCGCGGCTGATTCGCGCGAAGGCGATCGCGGCGGTCAGATAGCAGGAAGCGCGCGGCGGCAGCGACATATAGCGCCGCGATTTCGCGATGCGGGTAGCGCTCGCGCCGAGCCCGCCACGATCCACCTGCGTCATCCGCCGCCGCAAGCGATGCGGAGCGCCGCGCCGCCACGGTGAGCAGCGGGCAACGGGTAATGAGCCGCCCCGCCGCTCACCGCTCGGCGCGTCACTACTTCCCGACGCCGCCGAGCACGCCGCCAAGCAGCGACGTCACCGATGCCAGCGGATTCGCCGCAGAACCGGCGCTCGATCCCGTGCCGCCCGCCGCGCTGCCAAGCGTCCCGGTGACTGTCGAGACGAGACCCGTCACCGGTGCCAGCGGGCTTCCCGCACCGGCACCTGCCGTGCCGCCGAGCGCGCCGGTCACCGAACCGAGCGGTGTCGAGCCGAGTCCCGACAACAAGCCGCCGAGCGGCCCCGCCCCGCCCGTCGCGCCATTCGTCGGCCCGCTCTGCACGGTCGCGACCGAAGCACCGGCGAGGCTCACGATGAGACCGGGAATCGGCGCGATGCCGTTCGGGCCGTTGTGGTTGACGAGCCCGCCCGCGTTCGTCACGGTGTTACCGACCGCACCGACGAGCCCGCCTGCCGCGCCGACGATCTCACTCGCCGGGCCGACGGCCGGCTGCGCCGGGATCCCCAGCCGCCAGCCCACCGTCGATAGCGCGCCGCCGACCTGCCCGAGCAGGCCCGCCACCGGTTGCCCGAGACCCGTCGTCGCGCCGATCTGCTGCGTGGCCTGTCCGGCCGTGATGACGAGCGGCGTGACGGCCGAGCTGAGCGGTCGCGTCACCTGTTGCACGGCGCCCGACGCCAGCGTCGCGCCGATCGTGTTGCCCGCCGTGCCGAGGCCGCCCGCCACGGTGTCGAGCACCGCGCCGACGGGTGTCGTGACCGGCGCGAGCGGCGCCAGCGGCCCCGCGCCGAGCGCGCGGACCGTCTGCGCGAGGCCCGCGACCGGATTGCCCGTCGTGGCAACGACCTGGCCGAGCCCGGCGACCGTCGTGCCGACCGGATCGGCCGTCGAGCCGATCCGCCCGAGACCGTCGCTCAGCGCATTGGACGCCGCGCGCGTGATCGTGCTGACGCTCGAGATCGTGTCGCCGGCGCTGCGCGTCACGTTGTTGCCGAGTCCGGGCAGCGACATGCCGTCCACGGTATTGCCGACGGCGATCGCGAGCTGGCCCGCCGTGCTGATCACGCCGTTCGTGCCGGGCGCGCCGCTGGTCCCCCAGCCGCCGTCGGTCACGTTACCGGGTCGGGTGACGCTCGCGCCGCTGGTGCTGGCGGCCACGCTCGACGGCGCGGTGACGTCGTTGCCGCCACAGGCGGTCAGTGCGCCGGCGGCGGCCAGCATCGCGGCGGACGTGAACATGCGGGTTCGATACATGATGGTCTCCTCGCGGTCCGGGCGATGGAATGTTCGAATATGGACCGGGAAACAATCAGCATTTTCCATGCCATTGCGCGGACGAACGGGGCGTCGCAGCCGCCAGGCCAGCATCCGCACGGGGGACGCGCCGCCTGCCCGCGATCACGATCGACCCGCTCCGGGCCCATGAGTGGCGCTGTTATCGTTACATTCGTGCTACGAATGCTTCGATGTTACGTAACGTGTAACGCTGACCATGCGGCACGCCGTTTTTCGATCGCGCCGCCTACGATCCACAGTACGTCGCCCGGCCGGCACCGCCTGCGTGCCGCCGGCCTCCGTCCCACCGTCAGGAAACCGTCGCCATGAAACAGCTCGTGAACCACCCGTCCGATGTCGTGCGCGAAATGCTCGAAGGCATCGCACGGCAGTCGCCGCATCTCGCGATCCTCGGCGACGAGCACGTGCTCGTCCGCCAGCCGCTGCCCGAGCCGTCGCAGCGCCCCGTCGCAATCCTGTCCGGCGGCGGCAGCGGCCACGAGCCCGCACATGGCGGCTATGTCGGCGAAGGGATGCTCAGCGCGGCCGTCTGCGGCGAGGTGTTCACGTCGCCGTCGACCGACGCCGTGCTCGCCGCGATCCGCGCGAGCGCCGGCCCGAACGGCGCGCTGCTCGTCGTGAAGAACTACACCGGCGACCGCCTCAATTTCGGGCTGGCCGCCGAACTCGCACGCGCCGAGGGCGTACCGGTGGAGACGGTGATCGTCGCCGACGACGTAGCGTTGCGCGGCCGCGTCGAGCGCGGACAGCGGCGCGGCATCGCGGGCACCGTGCTGATCCACAAGCTGGCCGGCGCGGCCGCCGCGCGCGGGCTGCCGCTTGTCCGCGTCGCGGAAATCGCCCGCGATGCGGCGGTCGAGCTCGGCACGATGGGCGTCGCGCTCGACGGCTGCACGATCCCCGGCGCCGACCAGTCGGGGTTCAGCCTCGCCGACCACGAGATCGAACTGGGCCTCGGCATCCACGGCGAGAAAGGCGTCGAACGCACCGCGCCGATGCCGGCCGATGCGCTCGTCGAGACGCTGCTGTCGAGTATCGTCGCCGACCTCGTGCTCGATCGCGGCGAACGCGTCGCACTGTTCGTCAACGGTCTCGGCGCGACGCCGGACATGGAACTGGCGATCGTGTTGCGCGCCGCGTACGACAACCTGAGCCGGCGCGGCATCACCGTCGCGCGCGCATGGGCCGGCACGTTCCTGTCCGCGCTGAACATGCCCGGCTGCTCGATCTCGCTGCTGCGGCTGAACGACGAACGCTCCGCGCTGCTCGACGCGCCGACGCAGGCGCGCGCATGGCCTGGCGGCGGTGCCGTCAACGCGCGGATTCGCGTGGCCGCGGCATCCGCGCACGCGCAACCGCTGCCGCCGCTCGATGCGGCCGGTCAGGCGTGGGCCGCGCGGCTGCAGCCGGCGCTGCACGCGGTCGCGCAAGCGTTGATCGACCACGAAGCGACCCTGACGGAACTCGACACGGCTGCCGGCGACGGCGATCTCGGCGCGAGCATGCATCGCGCCGCGCAGGCGATCCTCGCGTTGCCGGAAGCCGCGTACGGCACGCCGGCCGGTACGCTCGCGGCGCTGGGCGCCGCGTTGCGCCGCGCGATCGCGGGCAGCTCGGGACCGTTTTACGCGACCGCGTTGCTGCGCGCATCACGGCGCCTCGGCGACGCTGCCGAACCGTCGGCGCGTGATTGGGCCGCGGCCTTCCGCAGCGCGGTGGATGCGATCGGCGAACTCGGCGGCGCACGCGCCGGCGACCGGACGATGCTCGACGCGCTGGTGCCGGCCGCCGATGCGTTCGACCGCGCGCTCGATCATGATCGCGCCCCCGCGAGCGCATGGGCGGCCGCCGTGGAAGCCGCCGAACACGGCGCGCGGCAAACGGCCGGCATGACGCCGCGCGCGGGACGCGCGCGCTATCTCGGCGAGCGCGCGATCGGCACGCCGGATGGCGGCGCGGTGGCGGTTGCGCACTGGCTGCGTGCGTTGCTGCCGCACATCGGCTGAAGATCGCGCGCGGCCGTGCTCAAAGGCCTTCGACCAGCACCACGCGATAGCGCGCGCCCTTGAACCGGTGCTGGACGACCGTCTGGTATTCGGGGCCGTGATACCACGCGTGCGCGGCCTCCTTCGACGGGAACTCGACGATCACGACACCTTCCGGACCTTCGCCTTCCAGCGTTTCCTGCTGACCGTATGCGGCAAGCACCTTCACCGGATGGCCGGCGAGCGTGGCGCCCACCTCGCTCCCATAGATGTCCAGTTCGTGCTGGTCCTGCGTGCTTTCTCGTGTAAACACAATGTAGGTAGCCAAAATACGTACTCCCGATGCGATGCGTGAAAGAGATGACCGCGCGCCGCACTGCACGGCGAAACATCGCGCGGCTGCACGCAGCTTACCGATGTTCCGCGAATTCGGCTGCGAGCGCGAACCGAAGCCCGAACCGGGAAACGAACGCCACGGATCGGCAGGACCGCCAACACGATGATCCCCCGTGTACGACATGATGGCGGCCTGCGCGATCGGGCGGGTGGCGCTGGCGGGCGTGATCGAGACGCGCGAGTGTTCGTTGCGCGGCGAGACGGTACCGGGGCAAGCAGGCCGATGCGCGATCGGTTTCGGTTTCCCATAAACGGCATCCCTCGCATCGCCCGCTCGCCGAAGTCGTACCGCCGTAGAAGGGATTGCGGTCCGCCTCGTTCATCGGCGCACCGCGCGTCAGCCGGGCGACGAAATCCGGGTTCGCGAGGATCATCTGGCCATAGACCCTCCAGGTCGGCCAGCCCCGTCGCCACGTCGGCCGCGCGGTCACGACCTTACAGCTTGACCCGCCCCGTGCCCACCGCCTAAATTGCTCGTTGCAGGTCGGCGCCCCGGCATGCGGCATGACACCAGGGTGACAAAAAACGATAGTTTGCTATCGAATGTTTTTGCCCCTATCATCTCGCCCATGACCAATCTGCACGACCTTCGCCTCGCCGTCAGCAGCCTGCTGGTGCTTACCGCGCGCAAGTGGCGCCGCACGAGCGACGCCGTGCTGACCGCGTACAACGTGTCCGAAGCCTGCGCGACACCGCTGCTGATCGCCGGCCGCCTCGGTGAAGGCGTGCGCCAGGGCACGCTCGCCGAACACGTCGGCATCGAGGGGCCATCGCTCGTGCGCCTGCTCGACCAGCTGTGCGCGGCCGGCCTCGCTCGCCGCGACGAGGATCCGCACGACCGCCGCGCGAAAACCATCTCGCTGACCACCGCCGGCCGCACGGTCACCGCGAAGATGGAAGAAGACCTGCGCGTGCTGCGCGCCCAGGTGCTCAAGGGTGTCACGCGCGCCGATCTCGAAGCGACGCTGCGCGTCCTGAACGCGTTCAACGCGGCCGATGCGCAGCATCCGGCGTCGCGTCCGCCCCACCCCGCCGATTCCGCGTCATGACCTATCCGAGCCTTCGCGACTGGCTGTTCTCGGGCAAGACGTTCGCCGCGTCGATGCTGGCGCTGTACCTCGGCCTGTATTTCCAGCTGCCTCGCCCTTACTGGGCGATGGCGAGCGTCTACATCGTGTCGAACCCCTTCGTCGGCGCGACGCGCTCGAAGGCGCTGTATCGCGCGCTCGGCACCGCACTCGGCGCGGCCGCCGCGATCCTGTTCGTGCCGCCGTTCGTCGAGACGCCGTTCCTGTTCAGCATCATCGTCGCGACGTGGTGCGGCACGCTGCTCTACCTCGCGATCTCCGACCGCACCGCGCGCAGCTACGTGTTCATGCTCGCCGGCTACACGATGCCGCTGGTCGCGCTGCCGACGGTGACCGATCCGTCGACGATCTTCGACGTCGCGATCGCGCGGACCGAGGAAATCGTGCTCGGCATCGTGTGCGCGAGCGTGGTCGGCAGCGCCGTGTTCCCGAACCGGCTCGCGCCGACGCTGATCGAGCGCACCGACGCATGGTTCAAGGACGCCGCGTTCTACGGCCGCGAGACGCTGTCCGGGCACCTCGCGGGCAAGGCGCTGTCCGCGTGCCGGCAACGCCTCGCCGCGACCATCACCGGCCTCGAATTCCTGCTGAGCCAGCTGAGCTACGACCACGCGCATCCGCGCGTGCTCGCGCGCGCGCAGGCGCTCGCGGGCCGGATGCAGCTGTTCCTGCCGCTGATGTCGTCGCTCGCCGATCCGCTGATCGCGCTGATGCGCGACCTGCACGTGCGACCGCCGGCGCTCGACGCGCTGCTCGCCGACGCCGCGAAGTGGTTCGAGGCGCCGTTGCCGGCCGTGAAGGCCGTGACCGACGGCGAGATGGCCGACGACCCGGTCGCGGACAACCTGCGCGCGCGCATCGCGTCGCTGCAACCGCCCGACAGCGCGCTGACGAGTTGGGAAGGCGCGCTGCTGTCGAACGCGCTGTGGCGGCTGCACCAGGTCATCGACATCTGGCAGGACTGCCGCTCGCTGCGCGCGCTGATCGCGAACGAGTCGGGCGTCTGGCAGCCGCGTTACCGGCACTGGCGGCTCGGCGGCACCGAACGCTTCTTCGATCGCGGGATGATGCTGTTCTCGACGCTGACCGTGGTCGGCGCGATCGTGTTCGCATGCTGGCTGTGGATCCAGTCCGGCTGGCACGACGGCGCCGGCGCCGTCACGCTCGTCGCGGTCGCGTGCAGCTTCTTCGCGGCGCTCGACGAGCCCGCGCCGCTGGTGTTCAGGTTCTTCCTGGCCACCACCGCGAGCGTCGTGTTCGCGGGCCTGTACCTGTTCGTCGTGCTGCCGCACGTGCACGACTTCGCGATGCTCGTGCTGATGTTCGCGGGGCCGTTCATCCTGATCGGCACGCTGCTGCCGCGCCCGCAGTTCAACATGGTGACGATGCTGGTCGCGGTGAACACCGCCACCTTCATCAGCATCCAGAGCGCATACGAGGCCGATTTCTTCGTGTTCCTGAACAGCAACCTCGCGGGCGTCGCCGGGCTGCTGTTCGCGTACGTGTGGACGCGCGCGACGCGTCCGTTCGGCGCGGAACTCGCGGTGCGGCGCCTGCTGCGCTCGGGCTGGGAGGACGTCGCGCGCTCCGCGTCGACGCAGCCGCTCGACGACCAGCGCAACCATGCATCGCGCATGCTCGATCGCGTCACGCAACTGCTGCCGCGCCTCGGCGCGTCGGACGACCACCGCCATCCGTCGATCGAGAGCTTCCGCGACCTGCGCATCGCGCTGAACGCGCTCGACCTGCGCCGTTCGCGCCGCAAGCTGACGGGCGACGTGCCCGACGCGATCGACCGCGTGCTGGCCGGCGTCACCGATCACTACACGCGCTGCGCGGCCGCGAACGCGCGCCAGCCCGCGCCGCCGGCGCTGCTCGCGTCGATCGACGACGCGCTGCAGCGCGTGGCCGGCCGCAACCTGCCGGGCCCGTCCTCCGCGCCGGCGGACGACGCCACGACGCCCGAAGCACCCGCCGCGCCGACCACGCCCGCGACGCACCGCTGGCTGCGCGATACGCTGCACGCGCTCGTCGGCCTGCGCCTGTCGCTGTACCCGGCCGCGTCCGCGCAGCCGCCGCAAGCCGCACCGGACGGAGCGCGCGCATGATCCTGCTTTCCAACCTGTCTTTCCGACCGCGACCATGATCGGCGAAATCGACATCTTCGGCGTATTCGTGCCGGCTCCGCTCGTGCTGATGCTGATCGCCTACCTGATCAACATCGTCGTGCGCGTGCTGCTCGAACGCGTCGGCTTTTACCGCCTCGTCTGGCACCGTTCGATCTTCGACCTCGGCATCTACGTGTTCGTGCTTGCCGCAGTCGTCATCGTGTCTCACCATCTCGTGGCTGGCTAACCGTGAAAAAAAACTGGCTCTCGGCAGGGCAGATCCTGCTCACCCTGATCGTCGTCGTCGTGGCCGCCCTCGTGCTGTGGCGGATCATCAACTACTACATGTTCTCGCCGTGGACCCGCGACGGGCACGTGCGCGCCGACGTGATCCAGGTCGCGCCCGACGTGTCGGGGCTCATCACCGCGGTGCAGGTCGCCGACAACCAGGAAGTCAAGCGCGGCCAGGTGCTGTTCGTGATCGACCAGGCCCGCTACGCACTCGCGGAACGGCTCGCCGAAGCGACGCTCGCGCAGCGCCGCGCGACGCTCGCTCAGGCGAAGCGCGAATATGCGCGCAACCTGCAGCTCGGCAACCTGGTCGCCAGCGAACAGGTCGAGGAAAGCCGCACGCGCGTCGAGCAGGGCGAAGCCGCCGCCGCCGATGCGCAGGTGTCGCTCGACACCGCGAAGGTCAACCTGCAGCGCACGACGATCGTGAGCCCCGTCGACGGCTACCTGAACGACCGCGCGCCGCGCGTCGGCGAATATGTGCCGGCCGGCCGCGCGGTGCTGTCGGTCGTCGACCGCAACTCGTTCCGCGTCGACGGCTACTTCGAGGAAACCAAGCTGCGCGGCATTCATATCGGCCAGCCGGTCGACATCGTCGTGATGGGCGAGCCGCATCCGTTGCGCGGCCACGTGCAGAGCATCGTCGCCGCGATCGAGGATCGCGACCGCACACAGGGCGCGAACCTGCTGCCGAACGTGAACCCCGCATTCAGCTGGGTGCGGCTCGCGCAGCGCGTGCCGGTGCGCGTGGTGCTCGACGAGGTGCCCGACGACTTCCGGATGATCGCCGGCCGCACCGCGACCGTTGCGATGCGCACCGACACGCGCCGCGACGACAAGGCGAAGCCGGCAGCCGGCGCTTCCGCGACGGCGACGGCAACGGCTTCGGCGCCCGCGGCTGCGAGCGCGACGGGAGCCTCGCAATGAAGCGGCACGGCCTGCGCCTCGCTGCGGCGCTCGCGCCGCTCGCGCTCGCACTCGGCGCGTGCAAGTCCGTCGGCCCCGACTACACGCTGCCGCAGCAGGCGTACGTGAATGCGCCGCTCGCGAACCATGCGCTCGACGACGCGAACGGCGCGCTCGTCTCGCGCGACGCGGTGTCCGGCAACTGGTGGCAGCTGTACGACGATTCCGTGCTCGACACGCTCGTGCGCGACGCGCTGAAATCGAACACCGACCTGCGCGTCGCCGCGGCCAACCTCGCGCGTTCGCGCGCGGCGCTGGAAGTCGCGAACGAACAGGGCGGCTTCTCCGGCAGCGCGGAAGCGGCCGTGCAGCGCGCGCAGGAATCGGCCGAGCAGTATCTGCTCGAAAACAAGCTGCCGGTCGTGAACGAAGGCGCGGTCGGCATCAACATATCGTACGAGCTCGACCTGTTCGGCAAGCTGCGGCGCGGCGTCGAGGCCGCGCGCGCGGACAGCGAGGCCGTGCAGGCCGCCGCCGACCTGGCACGCATCACCGTCGTCGCGGAGGTCGTGCGCGCGTACGTCGAATCGTGCTCCGCCGGCGACGAACTCGCGATCGCGAAGCAGTCGCTCGCGCTGCAGCAGCAGCGCGTGAAGCTGTCGCAACGGCTGCGCGATGCAGGGCGCGGCAACCAGACCGACGTGACGCGCGGCGTCACGCAGGTGCGCACGCTCGCCGCCGACATCCCGCGGTTCGAAGGCCGCCGCAAGATCGCGCAATACCAGCTCGCCGCGCTGCTCGCGCGCTCGCCGGCCGACCTGCCGAAGGCCGTCGCCGAATGCGACCGGCTGCCGACACTGCGCCAGCCGATTCCGATCGGCGACGGCGCCGCGCTGCTGCGCCGCCGTCCCGACGTTCGCGAAGCCGAGCGTCAGCTCGCCGCCGCGACCGCGCGGATCGGCGTCGCGACCGCCGCGCTGTATCCGTCGGTCAGCATCGGCGCGTCGGCCGGCTCGGTCGGCGTTGCCGCCGACCTGTTCTCGTCCACCACGAATCGCTGGTCGTTCGGACCGCTGATCAGCTGGTCGTTCCCGGTCAACGGCCAGCGCGCGCGCGTGCGCGAAGCCGAAGCCGCGACCGGCGGCGCGCTCGCGCATTTCGACGGCGTCGTGCTGAACGCGCTGCGCGAAACGCAGTCGAGCCTCGCGACCTATGCTGCCGACGTGCAGCGCACCGATGCGCTGCGCACGGCCTACGAATCGGCGCGCAGTTCCGCTGACGAAACGCACCGGCTCTACACGGCCGGCCGCGAGTCGTTCATCTCGGATCTCGATGCCACACGCACGCTGACGAGCGTGCGCGCGCAGGTCGCCGCGGCCGAAGGGCAAGTCGCCGCCGACCAGGTAAAGCTGTTCCTCGCGCTCGGCGGCGGATGGGAAGGCGATGCCGCGGCCGCTGCGGCGCAGCAGACGACGACGGGCACAGCGGCCGCAGCGTCGGCCGCTGTGAAGTAAGCGCGCGCCGGCACGGTGGGCACGACGTGCCTGCTGTTCCCGCACCATCGTGCGTGGTTTCGCATGTCCGGTATGTCGATGCCGACGTCGCGCATCACCTGCATTGCCGGTAAACTCGTCCGCAGTTTGCGTCCTTCGCTCGCCGCCCACCGCGGCGACCCATTTCCCGGAGAGTCATCATGCGAACCAGCGCCCGTAATCAATTCGCCGGTCAGATCGACGCCGTCAAGCCCGGTGCCGTCAACGACGAAGTCACGCTGCGTACCCAGGACGGCCTCGATATCGTCGCCGTGATCACACATGGCAGCGTCGCGTCGCTGGGCATCGCGGCCGGCTCGAAGGCGTTCGCGCTCGTCAAGGCATCGTCGGTGATCGTAATGGTGGACGTCGACAGCAGCAAGGTGTCGGCCCGCAACTGCGTCGCGGGCACCGTGTCGTCGATCGCGAAGGGCGCGGTCAATTCGGAAGTCGTGGTCAAGGCCGCGGGCGGCGCGGAAATCGTCGCGATCGTCACCAACGACAGCGTCGATCGTCTCGGCCTCGCGAGCGGCAAGGCCGCGTCCGCGATCTTCAAGGCGTCGAGCGTGATCGTCGGGGTCGAGTGATCGCCTGTTCGTCTGAGCGAGTGCAATGACAGCCCGTCGTTCGCCGCGCCGGCAAGCGGCGCGCAATGCCCGGCCTGCGTGCAGGCGCACACGACGACGTCCGCGCTCGGGCCCGCGCATGAACGCATCTTGCAATCGCTGCTGTCCGGGGCGATCGACACCGAAGCGGCGCGGCGGACACGAAACGACGGCCCCATAAACGGTTACCTTGCGATGCGCATCGCACGCAGCGCGCGTCGTTCACCTGTACCGCACGATCAGTGTCGATGGTGGTGGTGGATGTCCGGGAAATGCGCGTGACTGTGCGTGATCGGCAGATGCACGTGCGAATGCGTGTGCGGCTCATCGCCGTCGTACGGAAAGTCGTGCGCGTGCTGATGATGTTCGTCGTGCCGATGCCGGTGCGTATGCTCGAGCCGCTCATGCGCGTGCTCGTGTTCGTGCCGTTCGCGCACGTGCAGCCAGATGCCGAGCGCCATCAGCGCGGCCGCGATCCAGAACGTGACGGACGGCAGCGCCGGCCAGATCAGCAACGACAGCACGACGCCGAACAGCGGTGCCACCGAAAAATACGCGCCCGTGCGCGCGCTGCCGAGATGGCGCAGCGCGACGACGAACAACACGAGACTGATCCCGTAGCCGCCGAGGCCGGTCAGCATCGCGGCGGCCGCAGCCGGAACGGCCGGCAGCGCCGCGCCGGTTGCGAGCGCGATGCCGATGTTCACGGGCCCGGCGACCAGGCCTTTCACGCACGCAATGACCATCGCGTCGTTCGCGGCGACCTTGCGGGTCAAATTGTTGTCGATCGCCCAGCACAGGCATGCGCCGGCGATCAGCAGCGCGCCGACCGGCACGCCCGCGCGCCCCGGTACCCACGACAGCAGCGTGCCGCCGGCGACGATCGCGACCATGCCGAGAAACACCTGGAGATCCACGTTCTCGCGAAACACGACCCAGGCGATGACCGCCGTCAGCACGCCTTCGAGATTGAGCAGCAGCGCGCTCGTCGCGGCCGGCGTGCTCGACAGCCCGAGCATCAGCAGCGCCGGACCCGCGACGCCGCCGGCCGCGATCGCGCCGGCGAGCCACGGCAGGTCCGCGCGTTGCAGCGGCGCGGCGTCCTGGGCCGGCGCGCGGCGGCGCAGCCCGCGCAGCAGGATCCCGACGCCCAGGCCGATCCCGCTGCCGAGATAGAACAGGCCGGCGACCATGAACGGCGACATCGCGCCGATCAGTGCCTTGGCGAGCGGCGTCGCGGCGCCGAACAACGCGGCGGCGGTGAGCGCGACGAGAATCGCGGAATGTCTCGGGTTCATGATGCGGTCTTTGCGTTTGGCGTTTGGCGTTTGGCGTATGGAATCGGCAGGTTTTGTGTGATGCGGTGACGCGTACGGCTTGCCGGTGCCTTTCGATTTCGGGGAACGTCGGACGAGTTGCGCAGGCTTTCAGGTACCTGTCGCGTCATGCGCTGTCGGCAATGCATGTCGGCCCGGCGATTCGTGCCGGGGAGATTATCGCGTTTGTGTTACGGGTCGCCAACTGACAAGCGGGCGGATGCGGCGACGCGTCCGGACATCACACGTCGGTCCCTCGAATACGGCCGCACTTCGCGCCTGACAACAACTCACGTGACACATATTCGCGTGGGTGCGAATCCGGTCTTTATCTACAATCCCATTACATCAGGATAACGAATTATTAAGACCGGATACAAATGAATGTACGTCGGCCACTCACCCGATGGCGCACGCGTCGACCATCTGCCCGCGAACATCGATGCGAAGTCGCGCGCGACGCTCGCCTACGAAGCGTGCTCCGGGTCGGACGGCACCGTGAATTCATGATGCACGCCGCCTCTCCTCGATACCCGGTCGCCCTGCTCGCTCGGCATGAGCGATACGTTGCGCAAACCGCGTCCGCCGACGCGCTGTCGTCGTCGGTTCGATTGGCAGTTCGATGCTGATGGGGTGAGACTGACTGGCTGTGCCGCCAGCGGAGGCAGTCCCGATCTGCCCCGGGCGGGGACAGGTCGGTCTGTCGTGTATGCGCTGCCTGCGCGGTGCAGACAGGCCGTCACCGCGCGGTCGCGCGGCGACGCATCGCGTGTTACTCGCTCGCGGCCGCTTGCTGCTCGACCTGCGGTGCTGCGTCGGCCGGTGCTTCCGCGGTCGCCGGCTGCGGCGCGTCGGCCTGCGCTTCCACCTTGGGCTGCTGCGGTGCGCCCTTCGCTGCTTGCGCGCCGCCCTTGTTGCCCGGACGGCGCGACTTCAGCCGGCGCGCACGCGCCGCGTCGTCGTGCGTCACGCGCCCGGCTTCGTTACCTTGCAGATCGACCCGCACCGCGTCTTCGACGAGACACGACCAATAACGATTGCCACGGCACCACGTGGACATCGCCTCGCGCAGTTCGGCTTCGCTCAGGCCGACGGCTTGCGCCTCGCGGGCGAGGTCGTCCCAGATACCGACCTTCAGCGGCACCTTCGGGGCCGGATTCTTCGGGAACGCGAGCGGGAACCGGCGCTGCAGTTTGCCGATCGCGACGATGACCGGATCGACCGGCGTCGACGGCTTCGCCGAAGCGGGCTTCGCGCCGGACGACGCTTTGGCCCCGGCACCCGATTTGGCCCCGCGAGCGGGCCGGTCGCCGGACTTCGACTTAGGCTTCGCGCCTGCGTCCGGTTGCGTAGCCGGTCGCTTCGCGTTGCGCTCCTGCTTCGCCTTTGCTGCGAGTTGCGCTCGCAATTCGGCAAGTTGTTCAAAACCCATAAATTCAATCCACCAGGAATATAAGGTGTGGTTCGTGCGGCCATTCCGCACATCGGCGTTCGCCGCATCGCCTGCGGCGCGTCTGCCACCGATGCGGATCATTGCGGGGCCGCATCGCCACCATCACTGTTTCAGGCACCCGGCCACGATGCCGGACAAAGGCAGGAGTGGAAGTATACCGGTACGCGCGGCAGTCGGTTGACTCACCGGTTCGGATTTGACGGATCCGGAGCGCAGTCAAGGCGTCCGCGCGGTCGTGTTGCGCATTATGGCGACGTTTTCGACAGGTATCGACACTCGCGTTACGTAGTGTCGCTTTCCGCACCCTCACACTTCAGTGCGCGGGGTCACGCAACGTATCGGCTATTCCACACTGCGAAATGACGAGCGATGGTACGGACAGCAAGGACATGGATGCCGGCCGACTCACGCTGTCCGCAAGTCGAGGCTTGCGCATTCGATCCGCGCGACGTGGTGGAGTGTGCATCGATCGCCGCCGGCATTCTATTCGTTGCGTCCGCATCGATCGTAGATCGGACGACGGCATCGAAAAATGCGTGGTAGCGCCGGATCGACGCGGCACGGCAGGCGTCGCACTCCGGTCGTCGCGCGCGACTGCGGCTCCGCTTCGGCCCGCTTGATCGTCGCTAATCAGAACACGCCGAGCGCTAGCCCCGCGGCGAGACCCGCACCGATCTCCGCGCAGCGCGCGAGATCCTCGCTGTCGATCGTCTTCGGCGCGAGGATACGCTCCGGCGTCTGCGCATGGGTGCAGACGATCAGGCCCGGCGCCACATTCTTGAGCCGCCATCCGGTCGCGATCCGGTCGATCTGGCGCAGCGCGTTCTGTCCGTCGCTGCCGGCGCAGATCATCGCCGCATACGGGCGGCCGTTCACGCGATCGAGCGCCGCGTAGTAGCAACGATCGAAGAAATCCTTCATCAGCCCGGACATCGCGGCGAGATTTTCCGGCGTCGCGAACAGGTAGGCGTCGGCGGCGAGCACGTCGTCCGCGTTCGTCGCATCCGCGCGCTGCAACCTGACGTCGACGCCGGGTTGCTCGCGTGCGGCACCCGCGGCCGCCTCGGCCATCTGCTGCGTGCCTCCGGTCATCGTGTGATAGACGATCAACAGCGTCTTCATCGGTGTTCGCTCGCATTCGGTTTCAAATACGCCCGCCGCACGTATCGGTACGGCTCAAACGGACTACGTCGACGCGTGTGCCCGAGCCCGCGTTCCCCGGTTGTCGAAGGCGCTGTCTTCGAGGTGGCGGATGAGGCCTGCATTGAGTATATCGATGCGTCTGTTCCGCTTCGCACGGCGCGCGGGTCAGTCCTGCCCGGTACCTGACGCACCGGCGTGGTCCGCACGCGCGTAGTACGCAAGAAACATGTCGGCAGCCGTTTCCGCGACCTTCTGCTGTTCCGGCACACCGAGCGGCGGCTGGCCCATCGTCACCTGCGGCCAGAACGCGAACGCTTTCACGATCCCGTGCAGCTGATGCGCGGCGAATACGGGATCGGTCACCGTCAGCCGGCCAGCCGCCGCGGCCGCGCGAATCCAGACCGTCACGTCTTCTTCGCGCTCGCCCATGCGTTCGACCATGTCGCGCGCGCGCTCCGGCGAGTGGATGGCCGCACCGATGGCGACGCGTGCGAGGGCGAGAAACGCTTCGTCGCTCAGCAACCGCAATTTGCGGCCCAGCAGCGCGATGAGCTGATCGCGCAACGGCACGTCGGCGCAGTAGGCCGGCGCGCCGGTGGTGAGCGTCGCGTCCCACAACTGATTCAGAATCGCCGCGAACAACGCTTCCTTGCCCGGGAAGTGGTTATAGACGGTGCGCTTCGACACGTCAGCGCGTGCGGCGATGCGATCCATGCTGGTCGCGTCATAACCGGCCGCGAGAAATTCCTCGATCGCCGCGGCGAGTATTGCCGCACGCTTTCGGTCGGTCAGGCGCTGAGGAGAAGTACTCGTATCCATATAAAAATTTTACACTGTCGAGTTTACTTTTCCCAGGGATAAACTACACTCTCCGGTGTACTTTCATTTCCGGACGAATCGATATGGCTTCGCCTCTCGTTTTTCTTCATCGCGTACTGGGTTTCGCCGCCGCCAGGCGGGGCCGCACGCTGTCCGGCGAGTCGCCGCAGCACAATGGCGAACGCTTCAGCAATGTCGCACCGCGGCCGGTCGAAGGCTTCGGCAAAACGCTCGGCATCGCATGGAACATGCTGGTCAACAAGCCGCGCAACACGGTCCCGACGGGCGCATTGCCCATCGATTCACTGCCCCGCGAACAACTCGACGCGGCTCCCGACCGCAGCCTGTATCGGCTAGGGCATTCGACGCTGCTGCTGAAACTGCGCGGCGAGTTCTGGTTGACCGATCCTGTATTCGCCGAACGTGCATCGCCGTTCCGGCGCGTCGGCCCCAAACGTTTCCATGCGCCGCCGATTGCGCTCGAAGACCTCCCGCCGTTGCGCGGCGTGATCCTGTCGCACGATCATTACGATCACCTCGACCGCGACACGGTGCTCGCACTTGCGGCTACCACCGGCGTGTTCGTCACGACGTTGGGTGTCGGCGACCGCCTGATCGAATGGGGTATCGATTCGCGGAAGGTACGCCAGCTCGACTGGTGGCAGAGCATCGACGTCGACGGCCTGACGCTCACCGCGACACCGGCGCAGCACTTCTCCGGCCGCAGCCTGTTTGACGGCAACAGCACGCTGTGGGCGTCGTGGGTCATCGTCGACGACGATCTGCGCGTGTTCTTCAGCGGCGACACCGGCTACTTTGACGGTTTCCGGACAATCGGCGAACGTCTTGGGCCCTTCGACGTGACGCTGATCGAGACCGGCGCATACGACCCGCAATGGCCTTACGTACACATGCAGCCGGAAGAAACCGTGCAGGCGCACATCGACCTGCGCGGTCGCACGCTCATGCCGATTCACAATGGCACGTTCGATCTCGCGATGCACCGTTGGCAAGAACCGTTCGAGCGCGTCACCGCGTTGGCAATGGTGCGTGGCGTCGAGCTATCAACGCCCAGGATGGGCGAGCGACTCGATCTGAATGAGCCGCATCGCGGCGAACGGTGGTGGCGATCGGTCGATGAGCCTGCAAAGGCTCCCGCAATGAAGACGCGCCGGTGGCAGCCGTGCGCATCGCAGGCGACCAAGTAGGTTCGCTGGCCGCGGCGGTTTCTGGGCGGAAACGTCGCGGCGATGAATTTTCGTCGTAATACGGGGCGTAACAGCGGGCTCGTTGGCGGCTGGTCGGCGACGATGATCGACCAGCCCCGCGAGTAGATCTCCGGCGTTGGCCGAGATATACGCGACCGGTCCAATGATGGCGAGACGCTTCCCCTTCTTGATGCAGATTCTGCAGATTCCCGATTCATCCACGCAGCGATAGACACTCGCCAAGCCCCTTGTAGACGGTGATCCGAGGTCGCCTACGGAATCAGCTTTCGCTCAACGCCGCCATGGCGTGCCCTGCAAATTCAATATCGAGCAGGCACCCGCTTCAGTTTCTCCCGACACCTACGGGTTCGCAATCCGGCACGGCCGGCGCACCGCGTTGTCACGTGACAACTGGCGACGAAGAGGGAGCCGCATCTATTGAATCCCCCGGTGCGATGTCTCACGTCGTTGGCAAGTCGATCGAAATGCACTGCGATTTAGAATCACATCGTATCAATTACTACGAAACACGTTTCTAGCGATACGATTTTGCATCAATCTCGGATGCTTGAGTCTAATAGTGCACGGGAGATTCATGCGCCCCCATTTTGCCTGCCGATCGCACTCATTTCGCGTGAAACAACATGAAGAAAGTGGCGCAACTCATTGCTGGACAAGGGTTTACGAAGCCCCCCCTTTTTTGTAGAAATGTTTCACGACCCTGCTGATTCACGTCATCTCGCTTCGCCGACATAAACGAATTCGCCACCAAAAGCCGTCGTGTAATAAGGATACGTGACACCGTGCCGGTGCCCGCCACGATCGAATCACGCGTGACACAACAAAGCTTCAACTATCTGCCTTCCTCTTCCCCTACCCCACCGTCGGTGCAACGGTGGATGGGTGAATGCTGATCCGCTGGATTATTGGGGCCACATCATATCCGCCAAGATACTCGAGTGGTGGTATGCCAGCGAAGGTTGAGCCTGCGACTCTCAAGGAATGCTCAGAGAAAGCGCCAGCAGCACACCACTGCACCGCACCCAGCATGGCTTGCTCGCACATTGACACTTGTACAACGTGTCCTTTTGCATTGCCAATGAAAACGCCGCATCGTATCAACCCGGTCATTCCCGCATGAAGCGTCAGCGGTTGTCACGTGACAACCGCGCAACCCAAATGGCTTTCCCATCAGTGACCTGGCTCAATCGACCACGAACGCTTCGTATATTGCACCGACTTCTTCACGCCAGCGATTTCTATGCGGCTGCGTTGAGGCAAGCGATATCCGTCCAGAGTCACCATTTGAGGCGGGTTGTCACGTAACAACCCACATCCGTCGCAGTCGCAGTCGCAGTCGCAGTCGCAGTCGCAGTCGCAGTCGCAGTCGCAGTCGCAGTCGCAGTCGCAGTCGCAGCACCAGCACCAGCACCAGCACCAGCACCAGCACCAGCACCAGCACCAGCACCAGCCGTTATAGCTGAGTGCAAACTGCAGCAAAAGGAAAGAGGAAAAAAATCCGGAGGGTCACCATCGCACGCCGATTCTGTAAACTCCTCTCCACGTGCATTCGCGGGCCCTTGTCAGCCGTATCGACTTGTCACGTGACAACTGCAGAGTCCGGCACCATTCCGGATCTCAAGTCGACGGCAGAACTGCACCAGCGCTTCCAGAACAATAACGAAATTACCCCCTGGATCCGCACTGCGATTTCTTGTTGCCTCCGGCGCTGAAGTCCCCAGCACCGCATTTGCAACTTCCATCTCGAGTGAAGTGTCACCAGTTTCTATTTTTAATTGGATTTAAAATCACGAATCATTAGCCAGCCATTTGGCCTGCTTGTCACGTGACAACAACATCAATCAGAAAATTTCTCTGGCCATCTAATACTTTTCTGGACTTTTCAACAACAACTGCATATATTACGCAAAACTCCTTGGAGGAATTTAATGGCTTTCAAGATCGCCGTCAGTAATCAAAAAGGTGGTACTGGAAAGACGACCATCTCCGTCAATATCGCGGCGGCCTTCGAGGCCGGCGGCAACAAGGTCGCCTTGATCGATGCCGACCCTCAAGGCACGTCGGTCAGATGGGTCACGAGCGGGGAAAATACGCTCCCGATGACGGTTCTGTCATTGGCCCCCGCCGGTCGTGGTATCGGCGGCGAGATCAAGAAGCAGGATGCAAATTTCGATGTGATCGTCGTCGACTGCCCGGGTAACCTGGAAGACCCGCGCATCGCGTCCGTGCTCGAAGTCGCCGACTTCTGCCTCGTGCCGCTGTCCCCTTCGCCGGCCGACCTGTACAGCACCGTCGCGATGATTCGCATGATCGAGTCGATGCGCGCGGTTCGGAACCCGAATTTGTCTTCCGCGCTGATGCTGAATAGCGTCAATGGAAAAACTAAAATGCGTGAAGAAATTTTAAAAATTCTAAGAGCTGAAGAAATAGGGGAGCATCTGCTCGACAGCCAGATCGCGCAGCGCGAGGTCTACCGGCAGACGTTCGCCCTCGGCACCACGATCCATCATCACAATCGATATCTGAAAGGGCTGAAGGAAGCCCGCGCGGAAATCGAGAGGCTGGTCACCGAAATGGCCCAATACATCGCGTCGACGCGCGCTACTGGAGCCGCTCATGGCTAAGGACACATCGAAAGAGAAGAAGCCGACCGGCAACCTCCATCTCGCGGCCGGCCTGCTGCGCGGGCTCGCGCAGGAAAACGCGGCGCTGGAAACGCGCCTGCCCGAGCCGACGCCCGCGTCGAATCCCGCCGTCGAAGCCGCCGCCCCCGTCGCCCCGACCTCGGCCACGCCCGCCGACGCGATCGACCTCGGCGCGCCGCAGAAGGTCGCGGTCAAGGACTGCATCCCGAACCCGTTCAACCCGCGCGTGTTCTATTCGGAGTCGAGCCTGCACGAGCTCGCACTGACGCTGAAGCGGGAAGGGCAGATCGAGCCGATCAAGGTCACGCGTCTCCCGGAATTTCCCGGCAAGCTCGTCGTGATCGACGGGCAACGCCGCCTGCGCGCGACGAGCATCAACGGCGACGAAACGATCAATGCGACGTTCCGGACGGACCACACGCCCGAGCAGCTCTATACGATCGCGTATCGCGCCAACCACGACCACGAGCGCCAGACGATCTTCGACGATGCGGTCGCATGGAAGCGCCTTCTCGATGAAAAAGTCTTCCCCGACCAGAACACGCTTGCAGAGAAGATCGGCAAGGACAAGGCGTCAATCAGCAAGACGCTGTCGCTGAACGCACTGCCCAACACACTGCTCGAACGGATGGCCAGCGCGAACGATGTGGTCGGCCTGCAGGCGGCGTACTTCCTGAAGCTGATATTCGAACGCCTGGGCGAACCGGCTGCCGACCGTCTGCTCACGGCGGTGATCGACCGGAAGAAGTCGGTGCGCGACCTCGAGAATTTCCTGCGCGCGCAGAGCGACGGCAACAAGAAGACGGGGCGCACGCGCTACAGCGTGCGTCACGATTTCGCGCTCGAATCACGCGCGATCGGTCAGCTGAAGACCTATCCGGACGGGCGTCTGGATCTGCAACTGAAGGGTGTCGATGCATCCCAACAGGAAGCACTCGCCGACCGGCTCAAGACCGTGATCGACGCATACGTCGCCGAGTTGGCGGCAGACACGCAAAAGTAGGCGAGCAAGACAAAGGCCCCGCACCTGCATGGCACGTCGCAGCCGGATGAAGTCCGGCGCACGGCGCATGCCAGGCTGCGAGGCCTTGATCAGTTGGTCGCGAGGCTGCTTTTCAGCAGGAATTCCAGCAAATCGTCCGAGGTCGGTTCGCCCCAGGTATCGAGCGCCAGCCACCGGAAGAAACTGGTTTGCGCCAGCTTGCTCGCCTTCTTCTTCGGCGACAGCGTGAGATCCTTCGAACCGGTCACCGTCTCGTTGTAGCGCTCGATCAGCTTGGTCTGGTCGTCGATCTCCAGCTCACGGAAATACGCACCGGCTTCGTCGACCTTCGCAGCCAGGTATTTGTCGCGAATCTGTTCCTGCTTGCTCTGCGCGGATTCCTTTGCCGGCGCGGCCGTTTCGGTCCCCTGCCCATCGGACAGCGTATAGCCGTGCGTCAGCGCCTTGCGGAAATACGCGGCGACGTTGTCGACCGGCGCTGCGTTTTTCTTCGTAGTCCGATTGAGCGTATAGGCGATTGCCGCCTTGATGCGCTGCACCCCGTACTGCGTGATCAACCGGCGCGCTTCCGAACGCGGGATGCCGAACTTGGCGACCTCGTCGACGAGGGCTTCGTTCTTGACGTCGCCTTCCTCGACCATATCCGCGCTCTGCTTGCGCGTCACCTTGAACTGGACGGCCTCCACGCTGCGACCTGACTTGTGTTCGATCAGCTCGAGCATATGGTCGGAAACTTCGTTCACCTCCTGAATGCACGGCACCAGGACCTTGCTCTTGAAGAGCTTGTACTCCTTGTACGACTGCGATGCCTTGTCCTGGCCGAGGATGAGATCGCGAAATTTTGGCAGCGGAATCTTCGCCGTGATGCCGATCCCCTCGTAGCGCACCGTGTTTTCCCACAGCGCAAGCGAGTGCGAGCGCCGAAATTCGCGCGCGATCCGCATATCGATGAGCGCATAGATCTCCGGATTGAGCAGCTCGCTGCGAATCTGGTCGGAGAAACTGTACTTCAGTACCGATTGCTCGAGCTCGGCGCCGGCGAGCAGGCCCGACGCCTTCCACACCGTCGAGCGGTCCGCGGCGAGGTAGTCCCAGTTGACGACGGTACTGATCAGCGAGTTGACCGTGTCCTTCACGTACTTCGTGTTGTTGCTGTTCAACCCGCTTTCGTGCGAGAGCGCGGCGATCGAGATCGAGAAGCTCGTCCGGCCGGGCTCGAACGCTTCCTGACGAAGGGCGTTCTTGATCAGCGAGCTGAACATCTTGCGCTGCTGCAGACCGATCTTTCCGGACTTCGGAGCGATATGAATTGCCTGGACCGCCTTGCGCAGCAGATCGGGAGGCTCGGGCGTCTGAAATAGCGAAACCTGCTTGTCGGAGCCTTTGATTGCGGGCTTGCGCGGCATCGTGATGTCCGGAGAAGGTGACCGTGTTGATGGCGGACTTTATACCTTTTCGAGCCGCCAAGCAACGCCTCTTTCTCTAGTATCACTTTCACTATCTCCGCTAACCATCCGTCACAAAAGGAAAAATTCCAGTTTTTCGATTTGTGCAGAGCCCCATATCCATATACCTTTCAGCCAAAAACAGCTCCCAAAACCTGCTACCTGTGCGGTCTGTCGCCAGGATCCGGCACGGGACTTGCCTGACTGAAGGTACCCATTCATGGGAAAGAATCGACCGGAACGGGATTGGCGAACCCGATTCGTGGTGCCTCGCAACACGATCGGCATTCCCCCCATAACACGCTACCTTTGACGTGTCCCATGAACGGGTACCTGTCGGAATCCACCGGGCTGGCGTTTTGTCTTCACGCGTGCCCGTGAGGCGAGAATGCTCCCCATGGATGGCTACCTTCAAATTTCCCCACAGAAGGCAACCTATCCGCCGGGCCGATCCTGTTTATGGGACCCTGCAATCGAAGGGACGATCAAAACGAGATCGCGCGGTCACTGGAGGCCCCATAAACGACTACCTGAAATCCGCCCCATAACAGGCAACCCCACATGAAATGCTGTGCCCGGCGCCGCTGGCAGATCAGCAAGAGGGCACCATAAATGGCTACCAATGGATTCCCCCATAGATGGCTACCTGAAGCGTTTTTGGGCCGAATTCCCATAACAGGCTACGCGTGCCCCATATCCACAACCCTCATTTCCCACAGCGCGGTACCCGATTCCCCAAATCCACAGACCTGAAACCCCATACCCTTCCGCCTGTGCTCCCATAAATGGGTACCGAACCCCTGTCAAACCCTTACCAGGCAAGGCTGTGAGCCGTCTAAAGGTAGTTAAAGAAGTAAACGTTGTTTACCAAAGATGTAAACACACGTGTGCCTGTGCAGAAAAACAACCCCCATAAACCGCTACCAAAACGAGCTTGGGCGCTCGACAAGCACAGCAATCTGGGGCCTCAGGCCTGTGGAACCCCAATAATTGCCTTGATTCTGCAAGCCTTCCAGGCCTGACAAGGCTTCCCAACGAGGTGAGTACCTACTAACAACGGTCCAAACGTAGAAACTTATGGGAGCGAATCCGCGTTTTCAGGACATAGGTTCCCACCTATGGGACCGGAAAATGCCCGCTGCGGCACGTTTCCCATCCGGGATTACCCGCAGACGACGATCAGTGCGCCTGACACGGAAATGTCGCGGGTTTCCCTCACAGCAGTAAGAAATCGTCGGAATCCATCCGCAAGCGGTTTTTTTTGGCGTCTGTGCTGGCGCTTCCGTTGATAAGTTTTCGGCTATCGTGCCGCCTTATCCCGCACTTTCCAGTCAGCGACCTGTGAACGGACCCACTCCCTGGACGCTGGCTCCGTTCATTCAGCGTTGCAGTTTTCTACCTTTGGGCAGTACCGGAATCGGTGCGGTATCGCGATCCCGGCATTGCCCCGAACGTGAGGCGGGCGCCGTTGACAAAGCTCACCGTCACCGGATCGGCTTCGAATCCCGAATATTCTCACCGTCGGAAGTCGATAGTTCCTGTAAAAGCTCACCGACAAGGTGCCCCTCGGACGGATAAACCATCGGCGCGACGCGTCCGCACAGGATACGGGCACCCGATGGAAAAGCTGTGAGATGTTCGCAGCGCCGGACATGCGGGCGTCCTCGTCGCACAGGCTCGAGGCTTGTTCGTGACGTCGGTACGATGACGTGCGCCGGCGCATTCGCACATGCAACCGTTCGTGTGATGCCCGAGCGCAATCGTGAACGAATGCCGATTGAAGCGTTCACCTTGTGAGGCAGTTGCCGTCTCTGCCCGCGAACGTCGTCTCCCACAAGTGGTGACGAATCGTGCCGAACAGGTAACCATGCATGCGGCGATCGGTTACCCGTTGGTTCGCACGGTATCCGGTCGACGTGTAGTCGAACGGGGCGGACTCGGCGCGGAACGGATCGTGGTCGTTTATGGGAGGAACTGTCGTTCGCGCGGCAGCGAATCGCAACATGGCGCACAGGTCCGCGATTCCGGCGCATGTTCCGCTCACGAGGCGACGATCGCGTTGCGCGAGCAGCAGATTCCACAGGTGAAACACTCGGCGTCGGACGAGTGCGCGAAGCGCCGAAACGGATCTCATCTTCATCGGCAAGCTGCATCGTATCGACGGAACAATCCGCGTCGTCATACGGTTGCCCCGGTCGTGCACGTCGCGTGATTTCCGGGCGCGATGCATTGCCGTGGTCCCGGCGAAACGTGGCTCGGACGGGCGCGCGGGACACGTGACGGTATGACGTATCCCATACGTGTATCCCGGGAATGTGCACACGATGGCGCCACATTTTTTACAACGCGGTTATGATGCAAAGGCCCTGATCGCAACATGAAGACCGATCAGGGGCAGGGGCGGTATCTCGATGTGCTTTCAATCCTTGACTAATCAGAAAAGAGAGTTCAGCGATGCGAATCCAGATCAAAAAACTGACGCTGGCTGCCACGGCAGCAGCGTTCCTCTTCGGCTCGGCCGCTCCGGTGTTCGCGCAAACCGACGCCAGCGCACCGGCTGCACAGGATGCGAAGGCCGCGAAGGCTGAAGCGCGCAAGGCCGCACGAGCAAAGCGCAAAGCCGAACACAAGGCAGCGCGCGCGAAGAACAACGCGGAACTGAAGAAACTTGAAGATGCCGGCTACAAGCCGGCGGCCAACGATCCGAACTATCCGCAGAACCTGCAGAACGCGGAAAAGAAGGCAGCCGGCGCCGCTGGCGCAAGCCAATAAACGTCCGCCGCGCGACAAGCCCCGGCCCGAGCCGGGGCTTGTCATTTGTGCCGCGGAAATGTGATGCGCGCCCGGGGCACCATGCAGGTATCGCATCCGTATTAATTGATTCGATATCCTTTGTTTCTGGATGGGTAATTCGACATGCGTCGAACCTTCCTGCTCGCCATGAACGAGTCGGGCATTCGGCATATCCTATTTCATAGGAATCCTTCAGGATACGAAAATCGTCGGATGAATCACGAGACGACAGGCGTTCATGCACGCGCCATACGGGCCGGCGCAACGGTGCGCTCGAATCCGCCCAACTGACCGACCGCAGCCGACTCAGTCAGCGCCGCGCGTCCGCTGCCGCCGCGCTCCCCGTCGCTTTCAGCCAGTCCTTGAATGCCCGCACGGCTTCGTCTTCCGCGCGCGCGGCCGCCACATAAGTGAAGTAGCGCCACGGCGGCAGTGCCGGTTCGCTGAACGGCTGCACCAGCCGGCCTTCGGCAATGTCGTCCGCGACGAGCGCGATCGGCCCCATCGCGACGCCGAGGCCGTCGAGCGCGCCTTGCAGCGTCAGATAGAAATGCTCGAGCGTGAGCGAATGCCGCGGCACCAGATTCGCGTGCCCGGCCGCCGCGAGCCACTCGGGCCACATGCCGGGATACGTCGCCGCATGCAGCAGCGTGAAGCCGGCGAGATCGGCGGGGGTACGCAGCGGCCTGCCCTCGAGCAGTTTCGGCGCACATACAGGCAGCCGGACTTCGGACAGGAATTCCTCGGCGACATATCCGTCGATTGCCTGCGGACCGCCGCGGACGATCAGATCGACCTTGTCGCGCAACTTCTCGATCGGCTCGTTCGACGTCGACAGCCGCACCTCGATGGCCGGATGCGCAACCTGGAACGACGACAGCTTCGGCACGAGCCAGCGCAGCGAAAACGTCGCGGGCGCGCTGACGCGCAGCACGCGCTGCTGCCCCTGGGCGAAATGCTGCGCGGTGGCGAGCGCGATCCGGTCGAACGATGCGCCGACCTCGGCGAGGTACGCGCGACCGGCATCGGTCAGTTCGACCCGCCGGTTATGCCGTTCGAACAGCGGCCGGCCAAGCCATGCCTCCAGTTGCTGGACATGCCGGCTGATCGCGCCATGCGTCACGCACAGCTCGTCGGCGGCGAGCGTGAAACTGCCGAGCCGGGCCGCGGCTTCGAACGCACGTAGCGAATTCAACGGAGGGAGTCGTCGGGCCATTCGTCGTTTCGCGTGAATTTTACTCACACGAATGCTCAGATTTAATCGTTTGATCGGGTCATCCTGCTCCGTCAATATGGCACACAAACGGCCGATACGGCCTGAATATGTGTCTGGATTTCTCACACGGAGTATGGAGCATGCCGAACGTGGTGGTGGTGGGCGCCCAATGGGGTGACGAAGGCAAGGGGCGCGTCGTGGACTGGCTGGCGGCGCAGGCCGATCTTGTCGCCCGTTACAACGGCGGCCACAACGCGGGCCATACGCTGGTCGTCGGTGGCAAGACGTACAAGCTCGCGCTGCTGCCGAGCGGCATTGTGCGCGGCAAGCGCGGCGTGATCGGCAACGGCGTGGCGCTCGATCCGGAAGCGCTGCTGGCCGAGATCGGGCGGATGGCCGGGCTCGGGCTGTCGGTGACGCCGGACAATCTGTCGATCGCGGAGAACGCCACGCTGGTCCTGCCGATTCACCGTGCGATCGACCAGGCGCAGGAGCGTTTGCGTCGCGAACCCATCGGCACCACGCTGCGCGGGATCGGGCCGGCCTACGAGGACAAGGTCGGGCGCCGCGGGCTGCGGGTCGCCGATCTGGCGGAGCCGGGCCGGCTTGCCGACAAGCTCGACGTGCTGGTCGATCACCACAATGCATGGTTCCGCGGCCTGGGGCTCGAGCCGTGTTCGCGCGACGCGATGCTGGCAACACTGGTCGACATCGCGCCGAAGATCCTGCCGTTCATGCGTTCCGTGTGGGCCGACCTCAACGAGGCGAACGACCGCGGCGAACGCATCCTGTTCGAGGGTTCGCAGGCTGTGATGCTCGACATCGACTGGGGCACGTATCCGTTCGTGACGTCGTCGGGCACCGTCGCATCGGCCGCGGCGGCCGGCACGGGCCTCGGCGCATCGAAACTCGGTCACGTGCTGGGCGTGACCAAGGCGTACGCGACGCGCGTCGGCGGCGGCCCGTTCCTCACCGAACTGACCGACGCCACCGGCGAAACGCTGCGCGCACGCGGACAGGAATTCGGCGTCAACACGGGCCGGCCGCGCCGCTGCGGATGGCTCGATGCCGCGCAGTTGCGGCAGGCCGTCCGGATCTCGGGCATCGACTCGCTCGCGCTCACCAAGCTCGACGTGCTCGACGGCTTTGCGTCGATCGAGCTGTGCGTCGGCTACGAACTCGACGGCGCACGCGTCGACCATCTGCCCGCGAGCCTCGATGCGCAGGCGCGCGCAACGCCCGTCTACGAAACGTTCGCAGGGTGGGACGGCACCGTGAAGGGCGTGCGCGAGCGCGCGGCGCTGCCGCGTGCCGCACAGGATTTCATCGCGCGCGTCGAGGCGGTTGCGGGCGTGCCCGTGTCGATGATCACGACCGGCGCCGAGCGCGACGACACGATCGTGCTGAGCAACCCCTTCGACCGGGCTTGAGCGCGACGCGGCGCGTGCAATGCGCGCCCGGCAGGCCGCCGCCATGCGGTCTGCACCGATCCGGTGCCGGTCGTTCTTCGGCATGGGTTGTCACGTAAGCGATGGTCCGCCGCCGCGGCGCACGGCAAACTGGACATGCCTGCACCGCTGCGGTACTGTTCCGCACAATTCGCGCCAGACCGGATCGCGCCGGAGCAGGCGCCGCTGCACGGCGATTTCAATCCCGGGGACATGTCGATGGACACGTTACAGATGATGCGCATTTTCGTCCGGGTGGCGGAGGAGGGCAGCTTCACGAGCGCGGCCCAGCGCCTGGATATCACCACCGCCTACGCATCGCGTTCGGTCGCGCAACTCGAAACGCACCTGCGCACGCGTCTGCTCAACCGGAGCACGCGCCGCATCGCATTGACCGATGCCGGGCAGCGCTATCTCGACCGGTGCCAGCGCATCCTCGGCTATATCGACGAAGCGGAAGCCGAAGCGGCGGACGCGCAGGCGAAGCCGTCGGGGAGGCTGCATGTCCATGCGACGACGAGTTTCGGCCAGGCCTACGTGGTTCCGGCAGTCATGCGTTATCGGGAGCGCTACCCGTCGGTGGCGGTCGAACTCACGCTGTCGCAGCACGTGCCCGACATCATCGACGAAGGCTACGACGTATCGCTGCAACTGAGCGCGACGGAACTGCCCGATTCGGGGCTGGTGTCGCAGCGGCTCGGCGATGTGCACAGCGTGCTGTGCGCGTCGCCCGCCTATCTGAAGGAGCACGGCACGCCGCGCAACGTGCGCGATCTCGAAGCACATGCATGCCTGCAGATCGTCACGCCGATCTTTCCGCGCGATCGCTGGCATCTCGACGGCCCCGACGGTCGCGAGACGTTCGAACTGCCGCTGCCGGATTTCCAGGTCAACATCGCCGACGCGCTCGGCGCTGCGTTGCGCGCCGGTCTTGGAATCGGCTCGTTGCCGATGTCGACCGCGGTGCCGGCACTGGCGGGCGGTGCGCTGGTTCGCGTGCTGCCCGAGTACCGGCTGCAGAAGCTGACGGTCTATACGCTGTACGCGTCGCGCCAGTATCTCGACGCGAAGATCCGTACATTCGTCGATTTCCTGCGCGAATGCGTGCCTGAAATGCTTTCCGCCGACGAGGCGGCGCTGCGCGGTTCCTGCGAGTCCTGAGCGAAGGCGGGCAATGTGTGCCGGGTCGGATGACGCGGCGCACGTGACGTCGTCCTTGAGTCGACGGTCGGTCGTGCCAGATGATTCGCATACCGAACTTGATGATGCGGACGCTGCGGCACGACGTCTCCGGCCGGTTGCATCGCTCGATGCACGCGTCGATGAAAATGCGGTGTCGAACCCGTGACGCGCGTGACGATCGCGTCACGCATTCATCGCCGCAAATGACAACGCCACGGACGGAGGTCCGTGGCGTTTCGCCTTACGTGCGTCGCTGCACGGCGGCCGCGAGTGCCCGCAGCGGTATTACTGCTGCTTGTCCCAGAGCGTGCGACCGAAGAATGTGAGCGTACGATCCCACGCGATCTGCGACCATACCGGATCGAACTGCGTGCCGCCGATGCGGCCCGGGCCGACGGCCGTTTCGTTCGCGAATGCGTGATGCGCGAGATAGCGGTGGAATTCGACGGCGACCTTTGCGTCGGTCAGCTTCTTCTCCAGCGCATCGACCTGGTCGATCGCGAAGAACGCATCCTGCGTACCCCAGTGACCCATCAGCGGCACCTTGATCTTCGACGGATCGAGGTAGTCGAGCGGCGGGAATCCGTACCACGTGACGCCGGCGTCCGCATCGGCGAACTGCAGCGACAGCAGCGTGAGAGCGCCACCCATGCAGTAGCCGGTGATCGCCACGCGCGACGCGTGCGTCTTCAGGTATTGCACCGCGCCGGGAATGTCCTGCGACGCGGCGTCGCCGAAATCGAGGCCCGTCATCAGGTGGTGCGCTTCCTCCTCCTCGACCGTCGACTTGCCGCGATACAGGTCGGGCACGAGCGCACAGTAGCCGCAGCGCGCGAGGCGATCGGCGACGCCGCGGATCTGGTCATTCAGGCCCCACCACTCCTGGATGACGACGACCGCGGGCGCACCTTCGGTCTTTTCCGGCGTGGCGAGGTAGCCCTGCAGTTCCTGCCCGTCCGGGCGGCGAAACGTGATCATGGAACCGGATGTTTGAGACATGAAACCGCTCCTTTTCGAAAAATGCGATGAGTGCGGCATCGGGTCGGCCAGCGAGTGCGGTATGTCCGGTGACTCGAGGTTGCGCTCGCGTTCGCTTCGGCCGGCGCCGACCACGCGGCCATTCTATGCGCAAACGCCGGCGGTCTGCGTGAACGGTGCCATGCGGCGGCCGATCCGCGCGTGCGCATCGGTCGAGCTTCAGACGGCGCGCACGTTGCGTGCACCGAAGCGAAACACCCCGCCCCGATGAACGGGCGCGGGGTGTTTCGTCGGCAGCGGGCGTATCGCGATACGCGCCGCGTGCGGCGGTCTTACTGACCGAAATAGACCGAGTCGTGAGCGTTCTCCTTGACCGCGATCGTGCGGCCGGCACGCACGCCGGCGGCGGCCTGTGCGCCGTAACCCGTTGCGTCGCCGTTCGTCACGCGTGCCTGCGCGGTCTGCAGCGCATTCGGGTAGTGGACGTCGGACACTTCCGGCTTGTACCCGGCCTGTTCGAGCTGGACGAGTTCTGCGCGGACCTGGGCGCGCGTCAGTTGGTCCGACGGGTTCGACTGAGCGAATGCGCCAAACGATGCGGACAGGGCGGTGGCAGCGACGACTGCATGGATGAACGACTTCATGGTGACCTCCGGTTTTCGTAGATTTCGCGCTTCGCTTGTTGCGTTCAGCGGTTGATTGCATCGTAGCGATCGCGATACCGGTCGGAAATAGGCGTTCCAGCGAATAATTATTGCAACTGGGTAAACGATTCGCGGAAAAACGGGATTTTTGTCTGATGATTGCCGGCATGCCTGATGGCGGTCACGGGGTGCGGTTGGCGCATGATCGTCGCGGCAGCGGGTGCTTCGGGCATGGCGTGTCGACACAGAAACGATGGGCCGGCACGCTCCAGGACTGGGGCGTATGGCGATCGCACGCCGACCTTGCCCGACAGAAAGCCAAATTGAATCGGATAACGAAGTATTTGAGGTGGGCACGGAAATACGCGCCCCCCTCGCGTTGCAATCGAACCAGGCCTTTACCTTCACACATCGACGGGTAGGTCCGTGCCGCGTCGTCGAGCGTATCGCATCACGCGTCGACGACCGCCTGCCGTTTCCGGTATTCGGCAGGCGTGATCCCGACATGCCTCGCGAACGACCGTCTGAGCGTATCGACATTCGCGAAGCCGCATTTCGCGGCGACCTGCTTCGGCGTGTCATGTCCGTTTTCGAGTAACTGGCGGGCCGCCGCGACGCGGGTTGCTTCGACCCATGCGGCCGGTGTCGTGCCGACCTCCGCGCGAAAGAGCCGCGCGAAGTGGCGCGGACTCATGCCCGCATGCTTCGCGAGTTCCGTCACCGAGTGTTCGAGTTCCGGATGGCTGGCGATCCAGCGCTGGACTTCCTGCAGCATCGAACGCCCGGCCGGGCGTGCCTCGCCGCCGCGGCTGAACTGGAGCTGCCCGCCCGGGCGCTTGAAGTACATGACGAGTTGCGCCGCGACGCGCCGCGCGATTTCCCGGCCGAGATCTTCCTCGACCAGCGCCAGCGCGAGATCGAGGCCTGCCGTGACGCCGGCACCGGTGCGCAGCTTGCCGTCGCGTACGTACAGCGCGTCCGTTTCGACCGTGAGCGATGGATAGGCATCGGCGAGCGCATCGGCCGCGGCCCAGTGCGTCGTCAGGCGTCGTCCTTTCAGCAGGCCGGTCGCCGCGAGGATGAATGCGCCGGTGCAGATCGAGCCATATCGCTTGCTTTGCACGGCGGCCGAGCGCAGCCATGCGAGCACGTCGGTGCGCAGCGCGATCCGGCCGGCACCCGGCGCACCGGCAACGAGCAGCGTGTCGATGCGATCGGGAGTGTCGGGAGCGATCCAGTCGGCCAGCAATTGCGCGCCCGATGACGTGCGGATCGGGCCGGACTCGCTCGCGATGATCCGCAGCGTGTAGAACGGCTTGCCGCATTCGGCGTTTGCCTGGGCGAATACGTCGAGCGGCGCGGCGACGTCGAGCAGTTGTACGCCCGGTACCGCGAAAATACCCACGACCTTAGGCATGTTTCGGTTGCGTGTTGTGTCGAACGTGATGCGTAGCAGTATAGACGCGCCGTGCGAGGCAGCGAGCAGGGCGTCGGTGCAGTTCGCGGGCAGGATTCGAGGGTTCCTGCAGGGTGGCCGTCGATCGAGCAAAATGGCAGAATTTGGCGTAACACGTCGATTGATGCCAGGCAGCGGTCTCCGGAGAATGAATACTGTCTTCCATGGAGGTCGATCATGACTATGAACGTCGCCGGCATCACCGTTCCCGATAGCCAACTCGCTCGCGAGATCGCCGAACTCGTGCGGGATACCGAGTCCGAACTGCTGTTTCATCACTCCAGCCGCGTGTACTACTTCGGTGCGCTCGCGGGGCAGCGCCGCGGGCTCAGCTACGATCCCGAACTGCTCTATTGCGGCTGCATGTTCCATGACATGGGACTCACCCATCGGCACAGCAGCGCGTGCGAGCGATTCGAAGTGGACGGCGCCAACGCCGCCCGCGATTTCCTGAAGAGCAAGGGCATTTCGCAGCAGGACATCGACGTCGTGTGGACCGCGATCGCGCTGCACACGACCCCCGGGATTCCGCAGCACATGCATCCGGTTGTCGCGCTCGTCACCGCGGGTGTCGAGATGGACGTGCTGGGCCTCACGTATCCCGAGTACAGCGACGTCGAGCGCGAAGCCGTCGTTCGCGCGCATCCGCGCACGTCGCGTTTCAAGGAAGACATCATCCAGGCGTTCTACGACGGCATCCGGCACAAGCCGGACACGACGTTCGGCAACGTGAAGGCCGATGTGCTGGCCGACAAGGATCCGCATTTCCATGCAGGCAATTTCTGCAGCGTGATCCGATCGTCGGCGTGGGCCGGCTGATCGGTGTCGGTGGCGGGCAGGGCGGAGGGAACGCACCCCGTGCGTCGCACGCACTCGATGCCCGAACGGCGGCGGGAACCGATCTGCCGATCGGTTATTCATTAGAAAAGTTGTTACGTGACAACGGCGTGACGTCGGCGAGCCACTTTATAGACTGAATTTCACCCTCCCCATCCCGATGGCGAATCTCCGATTCGCACCACCCGACAGGCACGTGACGGCGCGGGGCGGCGAGCGGAAAGCCCGCTCCGCCGGCACCCGCGACTCTGCTCCATCGAACCGCTGACGACCGAATCTACCCGTTTTCGGCAAAACGCCTATAATAGTTGGGCAAATTGCCGGAGACGAGTCATGAGCACCATCGCGTTTCACCCTTCGGGCGTCGCGCACCCGCGCCAGGCCGAGTTCACGATCCTCGAGCAACTGCTTGCGATCCGCGTGCGCTCGGGCGCCGATCTCGCCGAGCTGGCGAGCGCGCGCGTCGACGTCGCGGTGATCGACCGGTTGTCGGAGCGCGGCCTGAAATCGGACGAACTCGCCTTCATCATCCCGCGGCGCACGCTTAGCCATCGCCGCCAGGCGCACGAGCGCCTGTCACCGGAGGAGTCCGACAAGGCGATCCGGCTGGCGCGCATCGTCGCGCAGGCGACGGCCACGTTCGGCGACCAGGACAAGGCGATGGCGTGGCTGCGCAACGGGCTCCAGCGCTTCGGCGGACGCACGTCGCTCGACATGTCGAGTACCGAGCATGGCGCGCGACTCGTCGAGGAAGCCCTCACGCAGATCGACGAGGGGTACTTCGCTTGACGACGCTGTGGCGGATCAGCAATTACGCGGATCTGAAAGGCATCGGCGGATTGCGGGCCGGCGGGCGCTGGCATTTTGCCGGGCAGCCCGTCGTCTACCTCGCCGAGCATCCGGCGCTCGCGCTGCTCGAGACGCTCGTTCACTTCGAAATCGCCACCGTTGCGCAATTGCCGAGCGGCTACCAGCTGCTTCGGGTCGAGGTGCCTGAATCGGTGGACGTTGCCGAGATCGCGGATGGCGATGCGCCGGCCGACTGGCGAGAGAACGTCGACTGGACCCGCAGCGCCGGCACCGAATGGCTGCATACGCAGCCGAGCGCCTTGCTGCGCGTACCGAGCGTCGTCGTGCCGCACGCGCACAACTTCCTGTTGAATCCGTTGCACCCTGCCGCATCCGACATCCGCGTCGCGGAAGTCATGCAGTCGCCGTACGACAGCCGGATTCTGCGGCTGATCCAGTCGAACAAGAGCGAATAGCGCCTGTTGCGCGTGGTCGCGTTCACAAGGTCGATCAGCTTCGCATGGCGCACGCGTGTCGACGTGCCCGGCGCACAGCTGCGTTCGAGCCCAGTCAGGAACGCTGCGATGTGATCGGGGCCGAACGTCGCCAGCGATGCGCGACGAGGTGGCGCAGAAAACGTTCGAACATCGCCACATGCTGCACAACCGATCGCGGCCGTTTCCCGCCACGCGCGAAATGCGCCGACGGGGTCATGACTCCAGCGATTCGTGTCCACTGCTCGCGGACAAGTGTGTCGGAATGAAATTGTCATGATGCATTGATCGATCAGAGACGGGCTGCTCGTTCGAGTTGTCGGTTTTCTTCGTGCGGAATGCCGTGACAGTCAACGCGCTGACCCTTTGATTACATTTTCGTAATCACGCGGTGCCGCTGGCCCGCGAGGCTTTTCGCCCGCCGGTTTACCGGTAACATCGCCGCATCTATCCCAATCGAATGTGATGGAGCCGATCATGCGCATCCTGATAGTCGAAGACGAGCCGAAGACAGCCGCGTATCTCAAGAAAGGGCTCGAGGAATCCGGCTTCAGTGTCGATCTCGCGAAGGACGGCGCGGAAGGGCTGCTGCTCGCGCAGGAAGAGACCTACGACGTGATCGTGCTCGACGTGATGCTGCCCGTGCTCGACGGTTGGGGCGTGCTCAAGCGCCTGCGCGATACACACACCACGCCCGTGCTTTTCCTGACCGCGCGCGACGACGTGCAGGACCGCGTGCACGGTCTCGAGCTCGGCGCCGACGATTACCTCGTGAAGCCGTTCGCATTCGTCGAACTGCTCGCTCGTATCCGCACGCTTGCTCGCCGCGGCCCACCACGCGAGACGGAGCGCATCGTGGTCGGCGACCTGGAAATCGACGTCGTACGCCGCCGCGTGAAGCGCGGCGCGGTACGGATCGACCTGACGCCGCGCGAATTCTCGTTGCTGCAGTTGCTCGCGCGCCGGCAAGCCGAGGTGCTGAGCCGCACGCAGATCGCGTCGTATGTCTGGGACATGAACTTCGACAGCGACACCAACGTCGTCGAAGTCGCAATCCGGCGGCTGCGTGCGAAGATCGACGATGCGTTTCCGGTCAAGCTGATCCATACGGTGCGCGGTGTGGGTTACGTCCTCGAACCGAAGGACAGTGCATGATGCTCGGTCGATCGCTTGCCGCGACACTCGCGCTCGCGTTCGGCGCGACCATGCTCGCCGTCTTCGCACTCGTCGGCACGTACGTGTACACCGGCCTCGAGCGGCAAGTGAGTACACAGGACGACCTTGACATCGTGCTTGCCGCACGGCATACGCGCCGGCTTGCGGGCGAACTCGATTCGCTCGACGCCGTGCGCGCGCATGCGGACCGGCTGACGAGCCAGGTGCTCGGTAACGCGGCTCTGTCGATGACCGCGGTCGACGATCGAGGCGATGTGCTCGCGCGGCACAACGTCGGGCGGAACGAGCGCGACGAGCTGCCGGCGGCAGCATCGGGCACAGCGTCACCCGCGTTGCCCGACGCCGAACTGTTTCCGCCTCATGCGATGCCCGTGCCGGCGGCCGAACGAATTACGGCTGATCGGATCTCGACCTGGAGCGCCGACGGAGGCACGCCCGTACGCGGCGTCGTCACCGATGCCATGCTGCGCGATGGTACGCAAATCCGGATCGCAATCGCGCGCAATATGGGTGATCGCGCCGAACTGCTCGACGGCTATCGCGACAAGCTGAAGATTGCCGGCGGCCTCGGCGCGCTGGTTGCGATGCTGCTCGGCTACTGGCTGATCCGCACGGCGCTCGTGCCGTTGCGCGAGATCGTCTCGAACACCGGCCGGATTACCGTCGACAGGCTCGACGCGCGGCTCGACGCCGCAGGCGCGCCGCGCGAACTGCGCGCGCTCGTCGATGCGCAGAACGCGATGCTCGGCCGCCTGCAGCAAGCGTTCGGACATCTGTCGCAATTCAGTGCCGATCTCGCGCACGACCTGCGCACGCCGCTGAACAACATGCGTGGCGCGACCGAGGTTGCGCTTGCGCGGCCGCGTTCGCCCGACGAATACCAGGCGCTGCTCGAATCGAATCTCGAGGAATACGACCGTCTCGCGCGGATGATCGAGAACGTGCTGTTTCTCGCGCGTGCCGAACACCCGACCTTCGTGACGCGACAGCGCGCATTTGACGTACATGACGCGCTGACGCGCATCGCCGAATATTTCGAAGGGCTCGCCGACGAAGCGGGTTCGACGCTGCGCGTCGAAGGGCACGGCCAGCTGACTGCCGATGTCGAACTGTTTCGCCGCGCGATCGGCAACCTGCTCGCGAATGCGCTGCGCTATACGCCCGCGGGCGGTGTCATCGCGCTGCGCGTCGACGAAACGGCGGACGCGGTACAGGTCGTCGTCGAGAACCCGGGCGAGCCGATCGATCCCGCGCTGCTGCCGCGCATTTTCGATCGATTCGTGCGCGGCGACCCCGCGCGCAGCGGCGGCGTGCCGGGCGGCACGGCCGGACTCGGGCTTGCGATCGTCCGCTCGGTAATGGAGCTGCACGGCGGCACCGCGCGCGTCGAAAGTGATGCGGCGGCCACGCGGTTCATCCTCACCTTCGTCAGGAACCCTGCGCGTTGATCGCCGTGCCTGACACGGCGGCCGAGGCGGTGATATCCGCGCCCGCGTGCCAGCCGCCGCCCAGCGCCTTGAGCAATCCGACCGAAGCTTCCATCCGGCGCGCGGCGATCTGATCGGCCTGGCGCTGATTCGTCAGCGCGATCGTCTGTGCGGTCACCACGTCCAGATAGCTGACGGCGCCGGCTTTGAAGCGATTCGTCGTCAGCCGCAGTGACAGGTCGGCCGCGTCGGTCGCGCGCTGCTGGCTGGCGGCTTCGGACGCGAGCGCATCGAGCCCGGACAGTTGATCCTCGACCTGCTGGAACGCGACCAGCACGGTCTGCCGATAGTCGGCGACCTCGCCGTCGTACTGCGCGTGCGCGCCGCGCAGCGTCGCGCTACGCCGGCCACCGTCGAACAGCGTGCCGACGAGTTGCGGGCCGAGCGACCAGAACAGGCTTGGCGCGCTCAGCCACGGCGCGAACAACCCGCTTTCGAGCCCGGCGCTCGCCGACAGCACGAGGTCGGGGAAGAACGCCGCGCGCGCTTCGCCGATCTGCGCATTCGCGGCCGCGACGCGACGCTCGGCAGCCGCGATGTCAGGCCGTCGTTCGAGCAGTTGCGACGGCACGCCGGTCGGAATGGCGGGCACGTCGAACGCTTGAACTCGCGGCGGCAATGTGAACGTCGATGCGCTTTCACCGACGAGCGTCGCGATCGCATGCTGGAGCTGAGCACGCGACGCGTCGAGGTCGGTATCCTGCGTGCGAGTTGCTTCCAGCTGGGTCTCGGCTTGTGCGACCGCGGACGCATCGATCGCGCCGGCCGCGAGCTGTTGTTGCAGTAGTTTCAGCGCATCCGCATACGCGCGCACCGTGTCGTCGAGCAGCCGCTTTTGCGTATCGAACGAGCGCAGCGCGAAATAGTCGGTCGCCAGTTCGGCCGTGACCGACAGTTTTACGGCTTGCAGATCGGCCGCGCTCGCGTCCGCGTTCGCCTGCGCACCGGCCACTGCATCGTGCACGCGGCCGAACACGTCGGGTTCCCAGCTCGCCGCCACGCCGACCTGATAGTCGGATGTCGTCTTGCCGGCGAGCGAGGAACCAGGCTTGTTCCGCGATATGCGTGAACGGCTTTGCGCAACCCCCGCCGTGACTGTCGGCAGAAACCCCGCATGCTGGTCATCGACCATCGCGCGCGCTTGCTGGAGATCGGCAACGGCTTTCTTCACGGTCTGATTCGACACGTCGACGCGCGCTTCGAGCGCGTTCAGATCCGCGTCGTTGAACCCGGTCCACCACGCGCCGCGCGACGCGGTATCGGCTGGCACCGCGACATTCCAACCCGGTTGCGCGGCAGGTGCACCTGCATAGTGCGTGGGCACGGCTACAGCGGGCGGCGAATAGGGCGGCAGCGTCGAGCAAGCGGCCAACACGGCGGTGACGCCGAGCGCGACGACGCGGCGGGCGAATGGGAGCGGGTGACGAAGACGCATGGCGGGAGTCTCACGGGTGTGCATGGGTGGGTCAGGCGCGGGCGTTCGACGCATGCGCAACGGGCGCGGAGTCGGGCATGGACGCCTCCGCGCGTGGCGCTGACGGCACACTGCCTGCCGTGCCCGGTTGCGCTGTCGGCGAAGCGGCTGGCGTCGCGCCGTGCTCGACCGACACGATCTTCACGGTTTCGCCGCTTGCGATCGAATCGCCCGGGTTATCGATCACGCGATCGGTCGGGTCGAGCCCGGTGACGATCTCGACATGCGTGCCGAAATCGCGCCCGATCCGGACGGTCTTCAGCTCCGTGCGTCCGTTCGCGCCGACCGTTGCAACCGTCACGCCGGCCGACCGGAACAGCAGCGCACTGACCGGTAGCTCGAACGCGGGCGCCGCGCTCGCCACGAGCAGGTGCGCCTGCGCATACGCGCCGGGCAGCAACGCGCCATCGCGATTGTCGACGTCGATCTCGACCCGCAGCGTGCGCGTGACCGGGTCGATCGCGCCCGCACTGCGCGCGACGTGCGCGGCGAAGCGCCGCCCGGGATACTGCTGCGTGGTCAGGTAGACGGCCGTAGCGGCCGATACGCCGGCCACGCTGTCCTGCGGCACGTCGACGAACACGCGCAACGTGTCGGTCTGCTCCAGATGGAACAGTTCGCCCGACAGCCCGGGGCTGCCTGGCGTGCCGCCAGCCGTCACGAGCGTGCCGACGTCGACGTTGCGTGCGGTAATCTCGCCGTCGAACGGTGCGGTCACCGATTCGTACGACACGAGCTCGTTCAGATGCGCGGCATTGGCCTGCGCGGATGAGAGCATCGCGCGCTTCGCGTTCATGTCGGCGACCTTCGTGTCGGTGTCCTGCTGCGACACCGATTGCGTCTTCAGCATGTCCTGCCAGCGCTGCGCGGTCGACTTCGCATAGTCGTAGTTCGCTTGCGCGGTCGCCGTGTCCGCGCGCGCCTGGCGCAGTTGCGCGTCGAGGTCGGGCGCCGTGATCTGCGCGAGCGTCTGCCCGGCCTTCACATGCGTGCCGATGTCCGCGCTCCAGTGTGCGATGTAGCCGCTCGTGCGCGCGTAGATCGACGCTTCCGCATACGGCATCACCGCGCCCGGCAGCGTGAGTGTCTGGTCGGCCGGTGCGGCGCCGGGCTGGATCACGGTCACCGGCAGTGCCTGCTGTGCCGCCACCTGATGGCGCTGCGCTGCGCGCGCGTCGATGCGTGGCACGATGCCGATCGCGAGCAGCGCGGCGGCGACTGCAATTGCGGCAAGCGGGACGGCGAGCTTGCGGCCGCGCCGGGACGGAGGCGTTTCCGGCGCCGCGCGTCGCTCGGCCGGTGGCATCGCTTCCGGTTCGGCAGCCGGCGGCGGGGTGAGAGGTTCGGTCGTGTCGTTCATGATGAGTTCGAGGTCGGGCGAGTCGAAGGGAATCGGGATGCATCCGCGATCAGGGCACCACCGGCAGGTCCTGCGCGCGGCGGGCAGTGGCCGCCTCGCGGCGTCGGTCGAGCCACGCGTGGATGAAACCGAACAAGACGGGTACGAACAGCAGTGTCGACAGCGTGCCGAACGCCAGCCCGCCAATCACGGCACGGCCAAGCGGGGCGTTTTGTTCGCCGCCGTCGCCGAGGCCGAGCGCCATCGGCAGCATGCCGATCAGCATCGCGAGTGCGGTCATGACGACCGGACGGAAGCGGCTGAATCCGGCGTCGAGCGCGGCTTCCCACGGTGATGCGCCGCTCACGATCAGCTCGCGTGCCGCGTTGACGACGAGGATGCTGTTCGCGGTCGCGATGCCGATGCACAGGATCGTGCCGGTCAGCGCGGGTACCGACAGCGTGGTGCGTGTGACGAACAGCATCCATGCGATGCCGGCGAGCGACGCGGGCAGGCCGCCGATGATCACGAGCGGGTCGAGCCACGACTGGAAGTTGACGACCATCAGCAAGTAGACGAGCGCGATCGCGAGCGCGAGCCCGCCGAGCAGCCCGGCAAACGATTCGTGCATCGCCTGCACCTGGCCGCGCAGCACGATCGACGAACCGGGCGGCAGTTGCGCGCGCGCGTCGTCGACGAGCTTCGTCACGTCGGCCGTGACGCCGCCGAGGTCGCGTCCTTGTACCGACGCGAAGATGTCGAGCACGGGCTGCACGTTGTAATGCGACACCACGGCCTGTTGCGTCGCGCGTGAGAACGCGCCCAATGCGCCAAGCAGGTTCAGTGCGGGTGCGCCCGCGGCCGGGCCGCCGACGGGCGTCTGCGGCGTGCGTGCAGCGCCTGTCGGCAGCGGTATGTTCGCAAGCGCCTGCAGTGAGTCGATGGAATACTGCGGTGCTTGCACGATCAACGGGTAGCTGACGCCGTTGCGCGGATCGAGCCAGAAGTTCGGCGTCGTCTGGGAACTGCCCGACAGTGCGATCAGCAGGTTCTGCGCGACATCGCGCTGCTCGAGGCCGGCCTGAATCGCCTTCGTGCGGTCCACGTCGACATTGATCGCGGGTGCGTCGCCGGGCTGCTGGATGCGCGTATCGACGAGGCCGCGCACGCCGCGAAGCTTGGCAAGCAGCGCATTCGCCACCGCGCGGTTCTGGTCCAGCTTGTTGCCGACGATCTGGATGTCGATCGGCGCGGGCAGACCGAAATTGAGAATCTGGCTGACGATGTCGGCCGGCAGGAACGCGAACGTGACGCCCGGGAACGACTGCGCGAGCAGGTTGCGAAGCTTCGCGACATAGGCTGCCGTCGGCGCGTGGTTCGGCTTCAGCGTGATCAGCACGTCCGCATCCTCGGTGCCGATCGGGTCGGACGAATCGTACGTGAGGTTGATCCCGCTGACCGGCACACCGATGTTGTCGAGCATGCCCGCGAGTTCGTTCGCCGGAATGACGGTACGGATACGCGCTTCCACCTCGTCGGTGACGCGCGCGGTTTCCTCGATCCGCGTGCCGGTCGGCGCGCGCAGATGCAGGCGGATCTCGCCGGTGTCGACCGACGGAAAGAAGTCCTGGCCGGCGAACGCGAACAGCGTGGTCGATGCGGCGCACGCGAGCAGGAACGCGGCCGCGAAGCGGCGGCGGCATGCGATAGCCGCCGACAGCAGCGCGTGATAGCGCAACCGGACCGCCTCGAAGCGACGTTCGAACGCGGCCTGGAATCGTGCGATGCGCGCGAACGCGCCACGCGACGGCCGGCCGTGCCCTTTCGCGCGCATCAATGCCATTGCGAGTGTCGGCACCAGCGTGCGCGAGAAGAAATACGACGCGACCATCGCGAAGATCACCGCTTCGGCCATCGGCACGAACAGGTAGCGCGCGACGCCGGTGAGCATGAACATCGGCACGAACACGATGCAGATCGACAGCGTCGACACGAAGGTCGGCACCGCTATCTCACCCGCGCCGGTCAGGATTGCCTCTTCCAGCGGCGCACCTTGTTCCAGATGATGCGTGATGTTCTCGATCGCGACGGTCGCGTCGTCGACAAGTATCCCGACCGCGAGCGCGAGCCCGCCGAGCGTCATGATGTTGATGGTCTGGCCGAGCGCGCCCAGCGCGAGCAGCGACGTGAGCACTGCAAGCGGAATCGATACTGCGATGATCAACGTCGCGCGCCAGCTGCCGAGAAACAACAGGATCATCAGCGCGGTCAGGCCGGCGGCGATCAGCGCTTCGCGCACGACACCCTGGACCGCCGCCTTCACGAACACCGACTGATCGCCGAGCGCGGAGATGTGCAGCGCTTTCGGCAAGCCGGCTGCGATCCTCGGCAGCATCGCCTTGACCTGGTCGATGATCGTCAACGTCGACGTGCTGCCGGTCTTCTCGACGGTCAGGAGCGCGGCGCGCTTGCCGTCGACGCGCACGATGTTGGTCTGCGGTGCGTAGCCGTCGCGAACATGCGCGACATCACGCACATAGACGACATTGCCGTTGATCGTCTTGACAGGCAGGTTATTCAGCGCGGCGACCGTTTGCGTGCTGCCGTTCATCTGCACGTTGTACTCGCGCGTGCCGATCTTCGCGGTGCCACCGGGCAGGATCAGGTTCTGCGCGTTGATCGCGTTCACCACGTCGATGGGCGCGAGCCCTTTCGCCTGCAGCGCGCGCGTGTCCAGGTCGACGACGATCTGGCGGATCTTGCCGCCGAACGGCAGCGGCACCGCCGCGCCCTGCACGGTCGCGAGCTGCGTGCGGATGAAGCTGTTGCCGAGGTCGTACAGTTGCTGTTCGGCGAGGGTGTTGCTGGATAGCCCGAGCTGCAGGATCGGCACCGTCGACGCGTTGTACGTGATGATGTTCGGCGGCAGCGTGCCGGGCGGCAGGATCCGCAGGATCGACGCGGAGTTGCTCGCGGCTTCCGCGATGGCTCGATTGATGTCGGCACCGGGGTGGAAGAAGATCTTCACGACCGACACCCCGTTCAGCGACTGCGATTCGATGTGCTCGATGTCGTCGACGTCGGAGGTCAGCGCGCGCTCGTAGTTCGACGTGATCCGCTTGGCCATGTCCTCGGCGGAAAAGCCGTTGTATGACCAGACGATGCTGACGACCGGAATGTCGATGTTCGGAAAGATGTCGATCGGCATGCGCAGGATCGCAAGCGGCGCCGCGATGAAGATCAGCAGCGCGAGTACGACGAACGTATAGGGCCTGCGCAACGCCAGCCGGACGATCCACATGATGTTGTTCCTCGAAGCAGGGGGCATGGATGCCGCATTCGATGCGGCGAGCATGCAGTCTGCTGGCGCGGCGCTGTCCCGACCCTGACCCGAAGATTACGAAACTGTTATCCGTGCGCGGGCCGCGGATTTCAAAATTGTCATCTGACGGTCAGCGTCGGGTGCGGTGCGATCGCCAGAATGGACGTGTCAGGCGGCGAATCGCGATAGCGGTCACGCCGGCGGCGCATCGACGATGCGTCTTCATCGAACCGTTCTCGGGAGTTTCATCATGAATCGCAAACTGATCGCAGCCGCACTGATCGCCGTCGTCGTCGGAACGCCGGTTGCCGCTTTCGCACAAACCTCGTCGTCCGGCGTGACCCGTGCCGAGGTGATCGCCGATCTCGTTCAGGCACAACGCGACGGCACCGTGCCCACGTCGAACTCCGACTATCCGCCGAGCGCGTCGACGGTCGCGCGCAATCGCGAGCTCTATGCGATCGCGCACGGCGATCAGCGCATTGCCACGGCCGCCGCCGCAACGTCCGTGTCGACGGCGAGCACGCAATGAAGCGGGGGAGCGCAACGAAGCTCCATTTCCGGCTGATGGTCGCCGCGCTGTTCGCGGCGGCGGCCGTGCCGGCCTTTGCGCGCGGGCAGCCGCAATTGCCGAACGACGACGGCGGTCGCGCCAGTGTGCTCCGCGCGCTCGAGCCGCCGCCGGCGCCGGATGACTCGCGGTCGCGGACGGCATCCGCCTCCTCGAATGGCGGCGGTAACGCGGACAGGAATGCCGCGACCGGTCGAATTCGACGAATGGAACGGCCACGCATCGTGGCAAGGGGCCGCCGTGACGAGCGCGCATCTGCTTGAAATGGACGCAATCCTGTCGGGCCGCATCGACGGCTGGCCGACGCACGTTATTTTGGATACCTACAGAAACCGCCGGCTTCCCCGCTAGTCGATGCGTCGTACCGGATACACCGATGCATGCCATCGGACGAGGCCAATCACGAGCCGGTCGCGATGATTGTCAAACAGTGTGAGTCAATCGTCAGCATTTGCAACGGAAGTAACAGTCCCCGCAATTCGATGGTTTTGGGCGTTGGCGCGGCTACATTAGCTCCACCTGCCGCACGTCGCGGTGAGGCATGCGACAAGCCGCACGAATGCGGCCCGCAGCAACAACGTCTTTGGGGAGAATGACCATGAACAAGATTCGCACGATTCTGCTTGGCGCCGCGCTGACGGCAATCGCATCGGCTGCTTTCGCACAAGCGGCACAGACGGGGGCAGAAGGTTCCGCCGGCGTCGGCGCGCAAGTCCAGACGCCGCTGCTCGGCGGCGGCGTGGGTGTGCAGGCAGGTGCGGGCGCGAATGCCGCGGGTTCGGGTTCGGGCGCAAGCAACCTCGTCGGCGGCGCGCTGAACGGCGTGGGCAAGACGGTCGGCAGCGTCGGCTCGGCAGCGGGCAACGCGGTCGGCGGCGCGACGCAGGCGGTCGGCTCGGCTGCGGGCTCGGCGAAGGATGCCGCGACGTCGGCCGTGCACGCGACGAAGTCGCACGTGAAGCACGTTGCATCCTCGGCAAAGAGCCACGCGCAAGGCGCGGTATCGACGGCGGGTGAGGTCGCCGGCGGCGCGAAGGCGAAGGCCGGTGAAGCGCTCGAAGGCGCGACGAACTCGGTGCAGGGCGGCGCATCGGTCGGCGTGAAGGGTTCGGCGTCGGCACAAGGCGGCGCGCTGTAAGCGATACGCTTCCCGCGAAAGCCCGGCCCGCTTCGATGCGGGCCGGGCTTTTTTATTGATGCGCCGCACATCATGCGGATGCGCGTGCCGCGGACGGAAACGGGTGGCCCGCGCACCCTCTGCCCATTGCCTGTCAGCCATGCTTAAATAGCGGGGCTCCCGGTCGCCGGGCCGCCCTCGCGGCGGTGCCGGTCCAGGCAAGCGTGTCCGATCCGGGCCGCACTCGGACGATCGAGGGTTGCCGCAAGAGCCGCGATGAAGTCGCCGCGTTCCGCTTCGCATCGATGCACCCGGCGGCGCTCCGGATGGCGACCGGCCACATCGCCCCTTGGTCATGAAACAGAGGAATCTTCGTGAAGTTCATCCACGCGGCAGACATTCATCTTGACAGCCCGTTGCACGGCCTGAGCGCGTATCCCGACGCGCCGGCCGCGCAGTTGCGCAACGCGTCGCGCGAGGCGCTGCGGCAGCTCGTGGATCGTGCGATCGAGGAGGAGGTCGCGTTCCTCGTGATCGCCGGCGACCTGTACGACGGCGACTGGAAGGACCACAACACCGGCATTTTCTTCGGCCAGCAAATGGGCCGCCTGCGCAAGGCCGGCATTCGCGCATTCGTGCTCGGCGGCAATCACGATGCCGAAAGCGAGATGACGAAGAAGCTGACCTTGCCCGACAACGTCACCGTGTTCGGCCATCGCAAGCCGGAAACCTTCAAGCTGCCGGAATTCGACGTGGCGCTGCACGGGCAGAGCTTCAAGGACAAGGCCGTCGTCGACAATCTCGCGATCGGCTATCCGGATCCCGTGCCGGGCCATTACAACATCGGCGTGCTGCACACCGCGCTCGAAGGCTATGCGGCGCATGCGAACTATGCACCGTGCACGCTGGCGGAACTGCACGCGAAAGGCTATGACTACTGGGCGCTCGGCCACGTGCACGAGTTCCAGCAATGGTTGGGGCCGTCGACCGTCGTGTTTCCCGGCAACCTGCAGGGGCGCCATATCCGTGAGACGGGCCGCCGCGGCGCGGTGCTCGTGACGGTCGAGCAGGGGCGCACGCACGTCGAGCGCCTGTACCTCGACGTGTTGCGTTGGGAAGCGTTGTCGGTCGACGCGTCCGACTGCTTCACGGTGGTCGACCTGTCGAGAAAGATCGGCCAGTCGCTGGAGGCGCTGTTGAGCACCGATGGCCATGTGCCGCGCGCGGTGCGCGTGACGGTCACGGGGCGCACGCCCGCGCACGGTCTCTTCTTCGGCCGCGCGCCGCAATTGCGCGCGGAGGTGCTGAACCAGATCGGCATCATCGGCAACGAACGGCTGTGGCTGGAGAAGGTCCGGCTCGCGACGTCCGCGCCCGAGCAGCCGCAGGGCGAGAGCGAGCAACTCGAGGCGCTGGAGGACCTGAAGCAGATCCTGGCCGACGCCGCGCACGATCCGGATTTCCTCGCGCTGCTCGAGCGCGACCTGAAGCCGTTCGTCGGCAAGGTGCGCAGCGACGTGAAGGAAGAGGTGCCGCTGCTGACGATGGCGCGCGCCGGTGAACTCGCGGCGCTGGTCGAGCAGGTCGGTCCCGCGTTGCTCGCGCGGCTGGCGAGGGGGGAATAAGCGATGCGCATCAGCCAGCTCGATCTGATCAAGTACGGCAAGTTCACCGACGAGACGCTGCGCTTTCCGTCGGCCGGCCAGGATTTCCACGTGATCGTGGGGCCGAACGAGGCCGGCAAGTCGACGATCCGGATGGCCGTGTCGGAACTGCTGTTCGGGATGAAGCTGCAGACGCCGCTCGACTTCCTGCATGCGACGCCCGAACTGCGGATCGGCGGCGTGCTGGAGGGGGGCGCCGGCGCGCTCGCCTTTCATCGCGCCCGCGGGCGCAGCCCGTTGCGCACGCCCGCCGACGACAAGCTGCCGGACGACTATCTCGACGCCATCCTCGACGGCGCGACGCGCGAGTTCTTCGAGCAGATGTTCGGGCTCGACCACGGACGGCTGGTGGCCGGCGGCCGGAGCATTCTCGACGCGTCCGACAAACTCGGTCAGGTGCTGTTCGAATCGGCGGCAGGCGTCGGCACGCTCGGGCCCGTGCGCGAGGAACTCGACGCGCGTTCGGCCGAACTGTGGGCGCCGCGCCGCAGCGGCAGCGCATTCGCGCAGGCGGAGACGTCGTTCAACGAAGCGGTCGGCGAGCTGAAGGCGGTTCAGGTGCGCACGCGCGACTGGGTCGATCGCAAGGAGGCGCGCGACGCGGTCGAGCAGGAGATCGAGCAGGCGCGCGCGGAGCAGCGCCGCCTTGAAGCGCTGCGCTCGAAGCTCGAGCGCGTGCGGCGGCTGGCGCCTTACCTGAAGGAATTGACGATCAAGGAAGCGGCGCTGGCCGAACTGGGCGCCGTCGTCGAGCTGCCGCCGACCGCATACGCGGACTTGCTGAAAGCGCAAGGCGATCTCGCGGCCGAACAGAAGGTGCTCGAGGAGCGCCGTGCGGACCTGCTCGCGAAACGGCACGCGCGTGATGCGATCGATCCGGATGCCGACGCGCTGGCGCTCGAAGGCGATATCGATGCGCTCGACCGGTTGCGTGGCGCATGCATGAATCACGCACAGGATCTGCTGTTGCTCGGCGCGGACGTCGAGCGGCATCTGTCCGCCGCCGGTTCTGCCGCCGCTCAGCTCGGCTGGCCGACCGACGAGACGTCGCTGCGCGCGGCACTGCCGAGCGCGCTGTCGCTGAACACGGTCACGAACCTGCTGCGCGACCACGGCGCGCTGCATCAGGCACTGGCCGGCGCGCGCGAATCGCTCGACGAGCGCACGCAGGAACTCGCGCAGGCGCAGGAACAACTGGTGCGCCTGTCGACCGTCGATGTGCCTGAAGCGCTTCGTGCGGCGCTCGCCGATGCGCAGGGCTTTCGCAATAGCGGGCAGCGTGAACAGGCACTCGAACGCGACATCGCTGCCGCCGAGCACACGCTGTCCGACGCGCTCGATGCGCTCGGCCGATGGCGCAAACCTGTCGACGCGCTGCGTGCGCTCGATGTGCCGTCGGCGGCGCGGCTCGGCGTGCTGCTCAACGAAGCAAGCGAGCGCGCGAGCGCGGCCGCCGCCGCACGCGATGCACGGGACGGCGCCCAGGAAGAACACGAGCGGCTCGAACTGCAGGAAAAGCATTTCGCGGAGACCCACAAGGTCGTCACGACCGCCGAGGTGCTGGCGGCGCGCGCACGCCGCGACGGCGCGTGGGGCGACATTCGCAGCGGCGCGGTCGATCTTGCAACCGGTGCACCGGCCGTCGACGACGCGATTCGTCTTGCCGATGAACTCGTCGATGCGCAGCTCGGCGCCACGCAAGCGGCGGCGACGCTGCAATCGCTGCGTCAGCAGGTCGAGTCCGCGCGCGCCGTGTTGATGCGCAGGCAGGCGGCCGCGGACGAGCGCGAACGCGAGTGGGCCGCGCATCGCGACGCGTGGTCCGAACTGGCGACGACGGCCGGCGTGCCCGGCATGCCGCTGGCGGCGATGGGCGACTGGCTCGCGAAGCGCGATACGGTGTTTGCCGCACAGTTGGAGCTCGACCGGCAGCGCCGCGAATTCGCGACGATCCGCGATGCGCGGGCCGGCGCGGAAGCCGCGTTGCGTTCGGCGCTGCGCCTGGTATCGCGCGGCAGCGACGCCGACGGGCTGGCGGCGCTCATCGCGATCGCCGAGACGTTCGTGCAGTCGGCCGAGAAGACGCTGGCGCAGAAGGAGAGCCTCGAGGACCGCGCGCGCGAAGCCGAACGCGGGTGCGCGACGGCTCGTTCACGCGCCGGCCAGGCCCAGGCCGCCTACGCTGCGTGGGAGGCGCAATGGCGCGATGCGCTTGCCGACGCGAAACTGTCCGCGAATGCGGTGACGCTGGCCGCGGCAGAAGGTGCGCTCGCGCTCGCGAATACGGTGAATGCCGAACTGGCCGGCGCCGAGGCGCCGCGCAACCGGATTGCTGCGATCCGTGCCGAGCTGGCTGCGCTCGAGGCCGGTGCACGGCGGCTGGCCGACGCGCTCGAGCCCGCATGGCTGGCGAGTGGCGACTGGCTGGACGTGGCGCGCCGGTTGACGATGCGCGTTGCGGCCGCACGGGAAACCGCGCGCGCGATCGGTCGTGCCGACGATGCGGTGCGGCAGGCGGACGGCAAGGTCGCCGATGCCGTTGCCGCAGTGGCGGGCGCGGATGCCCGCATTCAGCCGTTGCTGCAACTGGCCGGTGTCGCGTCGATCGACGCGGCCCTGCCGCTGGCCGAGCAATCGGATCGGCAGCGCCAGCTTCGACAGGCCGTCGATGCCGCGAAGGAGGCGCTGGTGCGCGACGGCGACGGCTTGTCCCAGCCGGCCGTCGAGGCCGAGGTCGCGGAACAGGACATCGCCGACGTGCCCGCGCATCTCGAAGCGGTGAAACAGTCGCTAGGCGACGTCGGCAAGCGCCTGAACGCGCTCGCGCAGCAGCAGGTCGTCGCCCAGCAGGCATTCGGCGCGATCGACGGCCAGGCGAACGCGGCCGTGGCCGAGGCAAGGCGACAGGAAGCGCTGGCGGCGATGGGCGATGCAGCGGAACAGTATCTCGAAGCGGCGACCGCGAGCCGCTTGCTGAAGTGGGCGACCGATCGCTATCGCGACCAGAAGCAGGGGCCGATGCTGCGCCGGGCAGGCGAGATTTTCGCGGGGCTCACGCTCGGCGAATTCGCGCGGCTGACCGTCGACACCGAACGGACGCCGCCCGCACTGTACGCGCGGCGCACGAAGGGCGCGTCGGTCGAAGTCGCCGGACTGAGCGAAGGGACGCGCGACCAGCTGTTCCTCGCGCTGCGGATCGCGGCGCTCGAACTGCAGCTCGCCAGCAGGACCGGGCTGCCGTTCGTTGCCGACGACCTGTTCATCAACTTCGACGATGCGCGTGCGAAGGCGGGTCTCGAGGCGCTGCGCGATCTGTCCACGCGAACCCAGGTGCTGTTCCTGACGCACCACGATCATCTGCTGCCGCTCGTGCGGGACGTGTTCGGCGCGCAGGTCAATGTGGTCGCGCTGCAGCGCGAGGCGGCCGGTGCATGACGTCGAGTGGCCCGATGTCCCGATACGTGGGAATGGTCATCGCGTACAGGTAGTATGTGCGGTTCCGAAACGCACGCGACCGGTTCTACCGGTCACGGGTGCGGCCACAAGAGGGATCAACATGAACAAGCTGGTAGCTGCCATTGCGTTCGCGGCGGACAAGCATCGCAATCAGCGGCGCAAGGACGACGAGGCGTCGCCGTACATCAATCATCCGATCGCGCTGGCCGCCGTGCTAGCCAACGAAGCCGGCATCGAGGACGAGCGCGTGATCGTCGCGGCGGTGTTGCACGACACGATCGAGGATACGGAGACCACCGAGCAGGAGCTGCTGCGCCTGTTCGGCAAGGACGTCGCGGACATCGTGATGGAAGTCACCGACGACAAGTCGTTGCCGAAGGACGAGCGCAAGCGCCTGCAGGTCGAGCATGCGGCGACGATCAGCCGCCGCGCCAAGCTCGTGAAGCTCGCCGACAAGATCTGCAACCTGCGCGACATCGCGCGGCATCCGCCCGCGGACTGGTCGCTCGAGCGCAAGCAGGCGTACTTCGACTGGGCGAAGTCGGTCGTCGACCGGATGCGCGGCGTGCATCCGGGCCTGGAAGGGATCTTCGATGCCGCGTACGACGCGCGGCCGGTGGACTGACGCGCAGCCATGCAGGCGGCCCGATCCCGATCCGTCGCGCGGTCGTTGCCTGCGGTGGCGGGCGTCGACGTGGGCGGCGACAAGAAGCAATGCGACCTCGTGATCCTGCGCGGCTCGACGATCGTCTGGCGCGAGGCGCGGCTCGCGCCCGAAGCGCTGCCGTCGCTGTGTATCGCGCATGACGTGGTGGCCGTCGGCGTCGACGCGCCGAGCCTGTGGTGGACGGGAAGCGGACGCCGGGCTGCCGAGCAGGCGCTCGCGCGTGAACGGATCTCGTGTTTCCCGACGCCGTCGCGCGAGCAGGCCGCGGCCAGCACGTCGGGCTTCTTCGACTGGATGTTCATGGGGGAGCGCGTCTACCGCGCGCTGGCCGACGCCTATCCGCTGCTGACCGACGCGCGCTATGCCGGCGGGCGCGTGAGCTTCGAGACTTATCCGTACGCGATTACCTGCGCGATGCTCGGCAAGGCGATTGCGTCGGCGAAGCAGAAACGCAACCAGCGCCGGCAATTGCTCGCACAACTCGGGATCGACGTGTCGACGCTGCGATCGGTCGACGCGCGGGACGCGACGCTGTGCGCATTGACCGCGCAATATGTGATCGACGGACACGCGCACGCGTATGGCGATGCGGAGGGTGGGTATATCCGCGTACCGATCGTCGGCGAGACGATCGTTCTCGATGCGCTGTAGTCACGGGCCGCGGCTGGCTGACACCCGTGAATCGGCAGCAAGGTGAGCTTTTTCGGGAGGCGTATCGGACTGTCGACGTCAAGGTGTCGAGCCGTGACAGCCGGCCGGCATGTGCGGAGCAGGTGGCGTGCGCAACAACCCATGCAGTCGACGCACCGTATGCGTCACGGCCGTAATGCTCAGTCTTCGAGAATGGACTTCGGCACGCTGGAGAGATCGCAAGCATCTGCTTGCTCGAAATAGCCTTGCGCATCGTCGATCATGACGACCGCGACGTCGATCAGTTCGTCGAGCCGCTGCAGCAGAGATTCGCGCCACTCGATGTCCTCGTCGCGCTCGGGCGTCTTGTCGAGTTGCTCGATGATCGAATCGGCCGTCTGCAGGAACGGGATCGCCTGTTGATAGTTTTCGATCGAGACCATCGCTGCGTTGCGCGCGCCGACGAGCCGTTCACGATGCTCGTCCGCCAGTTCGGACTCGCCGCTGATTCGCGGCAGGACATCCGAGATGCGTTGCAGGAGCGGCGGGACCTGGTCTTCGAGCATGACGGCGCGCTCGCGCAGCGCGGCGTATTCATCGCGGAGATCGGCGTCGCCGGATTGAGTGGTGCTGTCCATCGTCGGTATGAGTGCGTTGTTCGATCGCGGCATGATACTCGACGGCGTGCGCTCCCTTGTTTGTTCCGCTGCGTGGTGACTGGCGCGAGGCAAATGCGAAGCGTGGTCGAACGGAGGATGTTGTCGACCTTCTATATATGAAGAAAGAAGGACTCGAGTCGGATCCGTCGGGCGGGCTTTTCAAAATATTTTCACAAAGGGGTTGCGGAGGCGGGGATGGCTGCTTAGAATCACGCCTCTTTCGCGCTAACGGAAACGCGGCGCGGAGGAAGAAGGGAAGCGGTGCGGTTGAGGGCAGGTTGTAGAGCCCCGGCGCACACGAGGTTGAACCCCAGTCGTCGCAACGAAGTCGTTAAAAAAGTTGTTGACGAACTGAAAAAGACGGTTCATAATTTCGCTTCTATGCTGCTGAAAACGCAGCGCTGCTGAGAAACTTCAGGTTTCTCGCAGAAATGCTCTTTAAAAATTAAC
>NZ_QTQF01000041.1:0-71647 GCF_003854235.1 Burkholderia sp. Bp8998 | reverse complement strand
AATGCCCGGCCGATCGCGCGCGCCGTGTCGGCGTCGAGCGTCTTGCCGACCACACCGCGAATGTCATATGCCTTGAAAATGGATTGGGAGATCATCGATTCTCTCTCGGTTGCATGCATGGAAAATAATCTGGCCGCCTTTCGCGCATGCCCGGCATCATACAGGCCGGCCTTGCGGAACAAGGAACGGGACGGCTGGAGCGGCCCCGATCCAACTTATAATCGCGGGTTTTGATGACGCGTATCCTGTCCATTTTAATGCCTAGCCGTTCCGCCGCCGCTACCCTGCCGCCTCCGGGCGCCCTGCCGGCCGCCTCACGCGCGCGCGGTTGCCCCGCATGCTGAAGCGATTCGGCAACCCGGACGTCGCGAAGGCCGTCGCGAATCTCGTCTGGCTGGGGCTCGAACGGCTCACCCAGATCGGCGTCGCGATCGCGATCAGCGGTCTTCTGGCCCGTTATTTCGGGCCGGACGTGTTCGGCAAATGGCAGTATGCGAATACGCTTCTCCTCGTACTGGCGCCGCTCACCTGGGTGTGCGGCGCCGAAATCCTGGTTCCGACCATCGTCCAGCGCCCGCCCGCGCAACTCGGCGCGGTGCTCGGCAGCGCATTCGCGCTGCGCATCGGCGTGTCCGCCGCCGCGCTCGTCGCGACCTGGATCGCGATCGGCGCCGGCGCGTTCGACCCGCTCGTCGGCGCGATGCTCGCGGGCCTCGCGGTCACGATGGTGTTCCGCGAACCGTTCGTCGGCGTGATCAACGCCTGGCTGCAGAGCCTGACCTACAGCAAGCCGCAGCTCGTGACCAGCATGGTCACCGCGCTGGCGAAGGCGTTGCTCGTCTGGCTGCTGGTCCGCGCGGCCGCCGGCCCCGCCCGCTTCGCGTGGCTGTGGGCGCTGGAGGCCGCCGTGATCGGCTTCGCGCTGCTGCTCTACTACCGCCATCGTAACGGCGGTGCGCTCGGCTGGACGTTCGACAAGCCGCTGTTCAGGCACTTTGCCACCGCCGGCACCGTGTTCTGGCTGGGCCTGATCTGCATGTACCTGTTCCTGAAGCTCGACCGCCTGATGCTCGAGCGTCACGTGTCGTTCGCCGACCTCGGCCGCTACTCGGCGGCCCAGCAGCTCAACGAGAACTGGATCACGCTCGCGCTGATGCTCGCGCAGACCATCGCGCCGGCGTTCGTGTACCGCGTGCAGGACGTCGCGCGGCTGCGCCGCAACATCGTCCGGCTGATCGCGATGACAGCCGGCCTGATGACGGCCGGCGCGCTGGTGCTGGACGCGGCCGCGCCGCTCATCGTCGGGAAGGTGTTCGGCCACGGCTACGAGGCGTCGGTCGACATCTTCCGCTGGGCCGTCTGGCTGTCCGTGCCCGCCGGCATCGAGGCGATAGGCAATCTTATCGTTCTCAAATATCAAGCAAAATTCGTGTTGCTGGCGAAATGGGTGCTCGCGCTCGCGATCGCCGCGCTCGTCAACGTAGTCGCCATCCCCCGGCTCGGCCTGTACGGCGCGCTCGTCGGGCTCGCGGCCGGCTATGTCGCCGCCGTCGCCGTTAATTTTTATTACATTCGTTTCAGGCTGCGCCCATGACGTCTCCCGATTGCCCGCCCCCGCTCGACGACGTGGCCGTGCTGATGCCAGCCTACAACGGACACGACGACGTCGTCCGCACCCTCGCGTCGTTTCGCGAGGACGCGCCGGTGCACGTGCTGATCGTCGACGACGGCAGCACGCCGCCGATCGCGGTGCCCGACCTGCCAGGCCTTGCGGTCGAGGTGTTGCGCATGCCGAAGAACGGCGGCATCGAGCGCGCGCTCGAGGCCGGTATCGACGCGCTCGCGGCGCGCGGCTTCCGCTATGCGGCCCGCATCGACGCCGGCGACCTCGCCGCGCCGCAGCGCCTCGCGAAGCAGCGCGCGTATCTCGATGCGCACCCGCGCGTGGCCTGCGTCGGCATGTGGACCCAGGTCGTGTCGCGCGCCGGCGAGCCGCGCTTCATGCTGACGCCGCCCGCCGACCCGCGCACGCTGCGCCGCACGCGCTTCCTGCGTTCGCCGCTCGTGCATCCGTCGGTCATGCTGCGCATCGACGCCGTGCGCGAAGTCGGCAACTATCGTGCGAAGTATCGTGCGGCCGAGGATCTCGATCTTTTTTTACGGTTAATGCAACGCTACGATTGCGCGAACCTGCCCGAGCTCGGCCTCTACTACGAGCTCAACGAGGGCGGGATCAGCGCGACCAAGCGCCGCCGCCAGCTGATATCGACGCTATCGCTGCTGCTGCGGCACTTCAACGTGCTGAACCCGTACGACTGGGCCGGCCTCGCCAAGAACCTGCTGCATTTCGTGACGCCGTACCGTACGCTGCAGCGGATCAAGCAGACGCTGTTCGCGGCGCGGCCGTCCGCGTAGCCCGTCCCCGGCAATTTCGACGCTTTATTTTTTCTTTTTTTCATGTCCGCTACCCGCTCGCTGCGCATCGCGCTCGTCTGCAACACGGCCTGGGCGATCTACACGTACCGCCACGGGCTGATCCGTGCGCTCGTCGCGCGCGGCGCCGAGGTCATCGTGATCGCGCCGCACGACCGCACGGTGCCGCTGCTCGAGCAGATGGGCTGCCGCTACGTCGCGCTCGCCGTCGCGTCGAAAGGCACGAGCCCGCGCGAGGATCTCGGCACGCTCGCCGCGCTGGTGCGCCATTACCGCGCGCTGAAGCCCGATCTCGTGTTCCATTACACGATCAAGCCGAACATCTACGGGTCGCTCGCCGCGTGGCTCGCGCGCGTGCCGTCGATCGCGGTCACCACCGGCCTCGGCTACGTGTTCATCCAGAAAAGCCGTGCGGCGAGCGTCGCGAAGCGCCTGTACCGGTTCGCGTTCCGCTTTCCGCGTGAAGTCTGGTTCCTGAACCGCGACGATCTCGCGACCTTCACCGACGAGCAATTGCTCGCGCACCCGGACCGCGCACGGCTGCTGCACGGCGAAGGCGTCGATCTCGACCAGTTCGCGCCGGTGCCGCTGCCCGCCGGCCGTGGCCCCGTGTTCATCCTGATCGGCCGGCTGCTGTGGGACAAGGGCGTGCGCGAATACGTCGAGGCCGCGCGCGTCGTGCGCGACCGCTACCCGGACGCGCGCTTCCAGCTGCTCGGGCCGCTCGGCGTCGACAATCCGAGCGCGATCGGCCGCGCGGACGTCGATGCGTGGGTCGGCGACGGCGTCGTCGAATATCTCGGCGAGGCGCACGACGTGCGCCCGCATATCGCGGCGGCCGACTGCGTCGTGCTGCCGTCGTACCGCGAGGGCGTGCCGCGCACGCTGATGGAAGCGTCCGCGATGGGCCGCCCGATCGTCGCGACCGACGTGCCGGGTTGCCGCGACGTCGTTGCCGACGGCGAAACCGGCTTCCTGTGCCGCGTGCGCGACAGCGCGAGCCTCGCGGAGCAGTTGATCCGCATGATCGAGCTCGGGACCGCCGGACGCGACGCGATGGGCGCGCGCGGCCGCCGCAAGGTCACCGCGGAATTCGACGAGCAGCAGGTCGTCGAACGCTACCGGCAGACCATTCACACATTGACCGGCATCACACTCTGAAGGAGCGCATCAGCATGACCGCTAAAGGCACCATCCTCGTTACCGGCGGTGCGGGCTACATCGGCTCGCACACGGCCGTCGAGCTGCTCGACAACGGCTACGATGTCGTGATCGTCGACAACCTCGTCAACAGCAAGGCCGAGTCCGTCCGGCGCATCGAGCGGATCACGGGCAAGACGCCCGCGTTCCACCAGGTCGACGTGTGCGACGAAGCCGCGCTCGCGAAGGTGTTCGACGCGCATCCGATCACGGGCACGATCCATTTCGCGGCGCTCAAGGCGGTCGGCGAATCGGTCGCGAAGCCGCTCGAGTACTACCAGAACAATCTCGGCGGGCTGCTCTCGGTGCTCAAGATCATGCGCGAGCGCAACGTCCGGCAGTTCGTGTTCAGCTCGTCGGCGACCGTGTACGGCGTGCCGGAGCGCTCGCCGATCGACGAATCGTTCCCGCTGTCCGCGACCAACCCGTACGGCCAGTCGAAGCTGATCGCCGAGCAGGTCCTGCGCGATCTCGAGGTATCGGACCCGTCGTGGCGCATCGCGACGCTGCGCTACTTCAACCCGGTCGGCGCGCATGCGAGCGGGCTCATCGGCGAGGATCCGGCCGGCATCCCGAACAACCTGATGCCGTACGTCGCGCAGGTCGCGGTCGGCAAGCTCGAGAAGCTGCGCGTGTTCGGCTCCGACTACCCGACGCCGGACGGCACCGGCGTGCGCGACTACATCCACGTCGTCGATCTCGCGAAGGGGCACATCGCCGCGCTCGACGCGCTCGCGAAGCGCGATGCGAGCTTCGTCGTGAACCTCGGCACGGGCCAGGGCTACAGCGTGCTGGAAGTCGTGCGCGCGTTCGAGAAGGCGTCGGGCCGCCCGGTGCCGTACGAACTCGTCGCGCGCCGCCCCGGCGACATCGCCGAGTGCTACGCGAATCCGCAGGCCGCGGCCGACCTCATCGGCTGGCGCGCGACGCTCGGGATCGAGGAGATGTGTGCCGACCATTGGAAATGGCAGGAGGGGAACCCCCGCGGTTTTGTATAATCCGCTGTCCATTTTTCGAGCGATCCCATGCTCAGCTTCGCGTCCGGCTTCATCGTCTCCCTGCTCGTCACGCTGTTCATCGTGCGCTATGCGCATCTGCACGAGAAATTCTCGATCGACAGCGATCTGGCCGGCGTGCAGAAATTCCACGTGCGGCCGGTGCCGCGCGTCGGGGGCATCGGGATCCTCGCCGGGGTCGTCATTGCCGCGCTGATCCTGTCCCGGCGCTATCCGACGATCGCCGGCAGCATTCTCGGGATCGTCGCCTGCGGGATGCCGGCGTTCCTGTCAGGCCTCGTCGAGGACCTGACCAAGCGCGTGTCGCCGCGCGCACGGTTGCTGTGCACCATGGGCGCGGCCGCGCTGGCGTTCTGGCTGCTGAACATCGCGGTCACGCGCATCAGCGTGCCGCCGCTCGACTTCCTGCTCCACTACGTTGCCATTTCGGCATTCATCACGGTGCTCGCGGTCGCGGCGCTGGCCAACGCGATCAACATCATCGACGGCTTCAACGGGCTCGCGTCGATGGTCAGCTTCATGATGTTCGCGTCGCTCGCGTATGTCGCATTCCACGTGGGCGACCCGGTCGTGATGTCCGCGTCGATCATCATGATGGGCGCCGTGCTCGGCTTCTTCCTGTGGAATTTCCCCGCCGGGCTGATCTTCCTCGGCGACGGCGGCGCGTATTTCATCGGCTTCATGCTCGCCGAGCTCGCGATCATGCTGGTGATGCGCAATCGCGAAGTGTCGGCGTGGTATCCGGTGCTGCTGTTCATGTATCCGATCTTCGAGACGTGCTTCTCGATTTATCGGAAGAAGTTCATCCGCGGGATGTCGCCGGGGATTCCGGACGGCGTGCACCTGCACATGCTCGTGTACAAGCGGCTGATGCGCTGGGCCGTCGGGACGAAGCATGCGCATGATTTGACGCGACGGAATTCGCTGACGTCGCCGTATCTGTGGCTGCTGTGCCTCGTCGCGGTGATTCCGGCGACGCTGTTCTGGCGGCATACGGTGCACCTGTTCGCGTTCGTCGTGCTGTTCGCGCTGACCTATGTGTGGCTCTACATCAGCATCGTGCGGTTCAAGGCGCCGCGGTGGATGGTGGTGAGGAAGGAAAAGCGCGGGCATTGAGCCCGATGGTCACCCGAACGAAAAAAGCGCCCCGCGGGGCGCTTTTTTCATGCTCAGGCTAACGCCGGCGGCGCCCGCAGGCGCTCACTCATTGGATACGGCTCGCGCCATCGGTACACTCTGCAGCACCGGGGCAACGGTCGTCTGATATTCCGGCACCCAGCGCCGCAGGTCGCGCCGCACCTCGTCGTCGGTCAGCACACGGTGCTGCATCAGCCATGGCAGCAGTTCATCAAGCAGATGGTCCGGCACTTCGCGCGCGCGTGCGATCCGCAGCTTCGGATGCGGCGTACGCGTGGTCGTCTCGTCGTCCGCGAGCAGTTCCTCGTAAAGCTTTTCGCCAGGCCGCAGTCCCGTGAATTCGATCCGGATCTGCCCTTCCGAGAAACCGTAGAGACGAATCAGGTCGCGCGCGAGATCGACGATCTTGACCGGTTCGCCCATGTCGAGAATGAAGATTTCGCCGCCGCGCCCCATGCTCGATGCCTGCAGCACGAGCTGCGACGCCTCTGGAATTGTCATGAAGAAGCGCGTGATCTCGGGATGCGTGACCGTCACCGGCCCGCCCTTCGCGATCTGCTGCTGAAATTTCGGAATCACGCTGCCTGCGCTGCCGAGCACATTGCCGAAGCGCACGGTCTCGAACTGCGTGCCGTCGCTCGTCTGCTGCAGCGCCTGACACGCCATCTCGGCGAGTCGCTTGCTCGCCCCCATCACGTTGGTCGGATTGACCGCCTTGTCGGTCGAGATCAGCACGAAATGGCGCACGTTGTGGCGGATCGCCGAGCGCGCGACGCGGTACGTGCCCAGCACGTTGTTGCGCAGCGCCTGCCACGCGTTGTGCTCCTCCATCAGCGGCACGTGCTTGTACGCGGCCGCGTGGAAGACGATATGCGGCGCATGGCGCGACATCACCTGATCGAGCAACAGCGAATCCTTCGCGTCGCCGATGATCGGCAGGATGGGCTGGTCGGGAAAACGCTCGCGCAATTCCTCGGCGAGGCGGTACATCGCATATTCGGAGAGATCGAACGCGACCAGTTGCGCCGGCTTGAAGCGGAGAATCTGCCGGCACAGCTCGGAACCGATCGAGCCGCCCGCCCCCGTCACCATCACGACGCGACCGCGCAGCAGCGCTTCGACGTGCGGCGTGTCGATCGTCACGGCATCGCGGCCGAGCAAGTCCTCGAGGTCGATGTTCCGCACCTGCGACAGGAACCCTTGCCCCGGCATCAGTGCGGTCAGCGATGGCAGCACCATCGCCTTGATGCCGGCGCGCACGCACAGCGTCGCGACGCGGCGCTGTGTCTCGACGGACGCCGATGGAATCGCGATGATCGCGTATTCGACCTTCATCGCGTCGGTCCAGTGCTTCAGGTCGTTGAACGAGCCGAGCACTTTGTAGCCGTAAACCTCGCGCCCCTGTTTCGTGACGTCATCGTCGAGCAGACCGACCAGTCGCCACTCCCCAGAGCGCGACAGTTCGCGCGCGAGGCTCGCGCCGGCCGTGCCGGCGCCGAGCACCAGCACCGGCTTGCCCTGGCCGACGAGGCCGCCGTACAGGTAGAACTCCTTCGTCGCGCGATACAGCGCGCGGGCGCCGCCCATCGCGAGGAACAGCATCAGCGGCGACACGAGCAGCACCGAGCGGGGAATGATCGGCGACGGCTGGAACATCACGGCGCCGATCATCACGATCACGCCGCCGCCGACAACCGCCTTCGAGATCCGCATCAGGTCGGGAAGACTCGCGAATACCCACAGGCCACGATAAAGACCAAATGCGCGAAACATCAGCCCGTAGACGGGCAGCGCCCAGACAAGCGCCTTCAGCGCACCGCCGAGGAATTCCGGCGGGACGCTACCGTTGAAACGAACGAGATAAGCCAACAACCACGAGGCGGCGACCGCCGTCAGGTCAAACAGGAAAGCACTCAGTGACAACCACGATGCTTTGGAGCGCAACATCGGCGGGAAACCTCAAGAGTTATTTTCGGCGGCCGACTGAAACCGGCGCCAGCGCATGTCGATGGCCAGTCCGATACATGCCAGGACGCCGTACCACACGAAGAACGACAGCCACTGCTGCAGTTCCGGGCGGCCCTTTGCCCACACGGCGACGATTATGCCCGCGAGCATGATGAGGTACCAATAAAGAGCGGTCCGGCGGTGACCTACGCCCGCTCGGACCATCCTTTGATAATAATGCTCCCGGTGCGCCTGCCAGAACTTTTCGCCACGTAACAGTCGTCTCAAAAGTGTTACAGATGCATCCGCAATAAAGGGCGCGAACACCAGCGCCGGGAACCAGATCGGCCAGACGCCGACTCGCCAGCCCCAATAACCGAGCGCACCGGCCAGGAATCCAAGCGGAATCGAACCCGCATCGCCGAGAAACAGCCGCGCCGGATGGAAATTGAGCAGCAGGAAGCCGAACGCGGCGCCGGCGACAGCCGAGCCGGCCACGGCCAGATCAGGCGACGGCGTCGCGCCAGTCAGCGCCGCGATCGCGTACGCGCCAAAGCCGAACAGCGCCATACCGCCCGCGAGGCCGTCGGCGCCGTCCATGAAGTTGTACAGGTTCGTCAGCCAGACCATCACGAAACCGACGCCCGCCAGCAGCCACCACGGCGCGTCTGCCGGAAACACGACGATCAGCGCGACGACCGCCGCGAGATGTGCCGAGAACCGCACGCGTGCCGGCAGCCCGCGCCGGTCGTCGATCTGGGACATCGCGGCGAGCCCGGCGGCGCCGATAGCGATCAGCCACAAGTGCGGCGCGAGCGCGAGCAGCGCGACGATGCATACCGGCACGATGCCCCATCCGCCGACGCGCGGCGTCGGCAGCGTATGGAGCGAACGGTCGTTCGGAATGTCGGTGGCGAGGCGCCACGCGAGGCCGGTCGCGAGCAGCACGCGCAGGATGGCCGTCGACGCGATGGCAGCGGCCAGCGCCACCGCGGCCGCACCGGGCCACGTGGATAACGGGAAAGGCATGTTGGCTATTGTTGTGTATTGCGCGAACGATACCACGCGGCGGTCGCTTCGAGGCCTTCGCGTGTCGTATAGGGCGGATGCCAATCGAGCACGCGCGTGATCCGGCCCGTATCGAGCTGGAGGCTGCCGGTCAGGCGGTCGATCGCCGCGCGGCGGCCGGTCAGTGCGCCGAGCACCCGCAGCACGGCGGAGGGGACGGCAATCAGGCGCGCCGGCTTGCCAAGCGCGTCGCCGACCAGGCGCAACAGGCCCGTGACCGACGGTGCGTCGTCGTCGGCGACGTGGAAGCATTCGCCGGCCGCGCGCGGATCGATCGCGCATCGCAGCAGTGCGTCGGCAAGGTTGCCGACGTAGACGATGCTGCGGCGTGCCGGGATGGCACCGAGCGGCAGCGGCATCCCGCGCGCAACCGCGTCCATCATTCGCAGGAAGTTGGCGCGGACGGTCGGACCGTAGACCAGCGGCGGCCGAACGACCACGACGTCGAGCCCGTTCGACGCACCGAACTGTGCAAGCTGCTGCTCCGCGCGCAGCTTCGAGCGGCCGTACGCATCCTGCGGATCGGGGCGCGCGGCTTCCGACAACGGCACCCCGCCATCGCTCTCGCCAACCGCCTTGATGCTGCTCGCGTAGACGATGCGGCGCACGCCGTGATGGCGCGCGGCTGCGGCGAGGCGCAGCGTGCCGGCGACGTTGGTCGCGTCGAATGCTGCGTCGGGATCGGGCGACTCGTCGCGCATCACGTGCACGCGGGCGGCGAGATGGATCACGCAGTCCGCAGCCAGATCGGCTGGCCAGCCTGCATCCAGGCCTTCGAAATCGGCAGCGTCGTGCACCCATTCGCGCACGCCGGTAATGCATCCGCCCGGACGCCTTACCAGGGCGGTGACGGTATGCCCGGCGTCCAGCGCGCGGCGGCAGACCGCGCGGCCGACGAAGCCGTTCGCGCCAGTGACGACGAGATGGCTCACCACAGCCTCCAGCCGAAACGGTTGTAGAACTTGAAGGCCGACGCGGCGAACATGCGGATGTGCGCGAAGCCCTTGCGGGACGCGCCGCCGCCGTGATGGATCACGCGGACCGACGGGACGTAGGCGACGCGGGCGACGTCGTGCGTACGCAGGCTGAGATCGTAGTCTTCAAAGTACAGGAAGTAGCGCGGGTCGAAGCCTCCCAGCTTCTTCAGCACTTCGGTGCGGAACAGCATGAAGCAGCCGCTGACGATGGGGGGGTCCCAGACGATGTCGTGGTCGTTGATGACGTCGCGCATTTCGTAGCGGGCGAGACGCAGCGCAAAAAAACGGCGCAAGCGTACGGGCAGAAAGCCGCGCGCGAACAAGTCGATCGCCGACGGATAGCGCCGACACAGATACTGTTGCCCGCCCGCGTCATCACCTATCCACGGCGTCAGCAAGCCGACCTCCGGATTCGCCTCGCAGAAATCGCAAGCAGCAGCTAGTGCTGCGGTATCGAGATCGATATCCGGATTCAATATCAAATGGTGACGACTTGTGGCCTGCGCGATTGCAAGGTTATGTCCGCGACCATAGCCAACGTTACCGTGCCCCGTCAGCACCCGGTACGGCACGCCCAGAGATTCCAGCTTGGTTTTCACCGCGTGCATGGTTTCTAGGCCGCCATTGTCGACCATGAACAATTCGATCGATATGCCGGGCCAGATCGCTCGCAATCGCCCGCACGCCGCGCCGACGCTACCGAGCGTCTGCATCAGTGCCACATGATCCGGACGATACACAACTATGGATATCGACAAGCTATCGAGCGGCTTGGGTGACACGATCGCGTCATTCATGTGCATATGGTCCCGCGAATGCTGAGCAGCACTATCAAATGTTGGTTGCCTGTCACGAAAATTTTTGAGTTTGCTCAGTTTTGCAAGATCGGGCAAGTATGCCCTGATGCTTGTCGTCCATTGCTGCCAAAGTCGCATTTACTGCGAGAATCAGCAACCGGATAGCCATCGCTCACCACCGCCGCCCGCAGGGCAGATTCGATGCAAGACAGACCACTCGTTGTCGACCTGGATGATACCCTCATTCGTTCGAACATCGTGATCGAGCCGCGGGTTGGGTCCGCGGCGGCAAGCCGTGAGTAAAGCCCGGCTCGCGGATGCAACTGTCAAGTCCGTGACCAGCTCACGGCGCCGAGAAGGCTTCAGAGCTTTTTTAACAGCACGTTCTGCCTCATGGCCTTGTCCAACAATAAGTCAGCCACGAGCCGCTTGCGCATCGTGTTCCCGTCTTCAGGCTGCGTCAGCAGTTCCGAAGGCGACAGCCCACTACATTTCGTTCGCCACTTGCGACATATCTTCGCGACCGGTGTACCCAGCTGTAAAACACAACAAAGAATCTACCCGTTAATACATAATCGAGAATGCTATTATTTTTATGATTTTAAAGATTTATATACCGACAAATATCATTTCATTTTTTACTCAAGCGCAATCGTAGGCAATAACTGCGTCGATCCGTCGAAGGGTCGGATTCGGTATGGTGCGTTCGAGGTGACCACGGCCAACTCCACGCTTCTCGAGCGCGGCACTCCAGCATCCCGAATGTCTGTCTCGAAATCAGTGCATCGTAAGCCACCGGCGCTGGAGGCCTTGGAACGGCAGTGCTATGATGCCAATCGCTTCCTCTCCCGAACCGAAAAATGCCTCCTTCAAAGCTTGGCTTTATCGACGCGTTACGCGGTCTTGCTGCGCTGTACGTCCTGCTTTATCACTTCACCCCGATCACGACACCGCAGGCGACGGCGCCGCTCTGGATTGCCCCCTTCACCGGACTCGGCGGATCGGGGGTAACCCTATTCTTCGTGGTCAGCGCATTCACACTCTGCCTGTCGATGGATGCGCGCCGACAGGATGAAGCGACGCCGCTGGTCAATTACTATTTGCGGCGCTTTTTTCGCATCGCACCCCTGTTTTATGTCTGGATCATATTGTATTGCATCCGAGACAAGATTATTTTCGATGCAACCCATCCCTTTTCGGAAATTGCCCGGAGCGTGTTTTTCGTATTTAATCTATCGCCAGGCCACGAACAAGGTTTTGTATGGGCAAGCTGGACGCTCGGCGTCGAAATGCTGTTTTACATTTTCTTCCCTGCAATCTTTCAGCGCGCCGGTAATATCGGACGCGCGCTGGCCTTTTACTTCTGTACGCTGCTAATGCGTGCGCTGTGGCATGCCACGGTACCCCACCTTGTCGCGGACCAAGCCACCGCAGCAACGTATTACAATTTTAGCCTCCTGCATCATTTGCCGACATTCGCATTGGGCATCGTCGCCTATCGCGCGTATAGGCTCCTTGACGTCGAACGCGTCCGGCGCTTCGGTGGAGGCGAGTTGCTGACGACCGCCGCTATCGCCTCTCTGCTCGGATTGGCATACGGGCTGGTCCAGATCGACATGTTCGACGGACTAACGCTTCAGGCTGTCATCTACGGTACGCTGTTGATCGGCCTCGCAATCAAGGCCCCGGTAATCCTGGTCAATCGTGTTACGCGCTTTTACGGCAAGATCAGCTACTCCGTCTACTTGAGCCACGCTACGACCATCTTCCTCATGTCGAAGCTGTTCACCGCCATTTATTCGCACTTTGCTTATGTGACGGTCGCATACTTTTTGTCGATCGCGACAGCGCTGGCGGCGGTTACCTTGGTGTCGTCGCTCACCTACCGCTTCGTCGAAACGCCAGGCAACAACCTCGGCAAGGCAGCCATCAGAGCGATCCAGCGCTGGCGCACAAGCAATCTGGCGACATAAATCCGATCACTGCCGTCAGCATGGCTACTCGCCGCGTCCAGTGGCAAATTCCAGGCGCCGTTATGTCCGACGCCCCATTGCGATATCGCTGGAATTCCGGCGCCGGGAAGAAGGGCGGGCACGCACGCCGATCTGTTATGGAAATCCTGGACAGAAATGAGTGTTAGTGTTTCGGAGCGAGTTTCCCAATGTGAACGGGAGGTTGGCGACGAAACGCAAACAGTACTCGGTGGAGCAGATCGTGGCGGCGCTCAAGCAGGCTGAGCTGGGCATGCCGGTGCCGGATCAGGTCCGCCACAGGTATGCCCAGCTCATCCAGGATTTCTATTGCAGATCACCCGCCCCCTCTTTAGAGCCGCGCTACTCCTTCATCTCATCAATCACGCACGCATCCACATCGAACTGGGAACAAAGCTCCAGCGCATATCGATCCGCGATTTCGACGATGGAAGCATCGACCATATGATGTCGGCGCACCCATAGCTGAACCGTTCGAATCTCCTTGAGCAGCGCCTGCGCATCACCACCGATGGTTACGCTGGCGGCGTGCCGGCGATGAAGGTTGTGCGACTCAGGGACGAACGCGACCCTGCCGCGATCCATCACTCGCAGATACACCATCCAGTCGCCCGCGACACGAAACTGTCGAATGTCCTCGAAGTGGCGCTCAAGCACATCCTTGAGGATCCCTCGCCGGAACACGACCGCACTGACGTTGGGGATGGTGTTCTTGACAGCAAGCGCTTCGGATATTTCCCGCTCGCCGTCGTCGATATACGCCTTGGTCCATTTCGCGGCGGAGATGTCCGCCACGTAGTCGCGATAGTGTTCGCAGATGATCTCGCCCGTTTCAGCCATCTGCTTCGATTCGCAGTAACTCAGCACTGTTTGTTCATCGTCGAACCCACTCACGACGGTCGCGAGAAACTCCGGCTGTGACAAATCATCCGCTTCGGCAATCCACACGAAATCGCCTCTCGCGAATTCGACGCCTCGTTTCCATTGGGCAAACACCGACCCCGAGTTCACACTATTCACGAACAGGCGATTGTCAACGCTCTGATTCGCCAAGTGCTCGCGAATCACGGGCACGCTCCCATCCGACGAATTGTCGTCAAGCACGATCAGTTCATAGATTGGATACGTCTGTTTGAGGACCGAATCCAATCTCTCGCCAATATAGCGTTCGTAGTTATAGTTGGGAACAACGACAGAGACGCGCTTGAATCCGCAGTTCAGCATGTCGAGGAGGTCATACACGTAGTGGCGGAACGAAAATTCGTCCGCCACGATTCGTGCCCCCTTCGAACCGAGGTCCTGCGTAAGCTTCGGAGACTCGATCAGATTGCGCAGCGCTGCAGCGAAAGCGCCAGCATCTTCGAATGGGACAACCACACCGCCGCCTCGCTTCAGCAGTTCGCAACTGCCACTCGCTCCGTCGAACGCAACGACAGGCACCCCCACTTCCAACGCCTCGAGCACAACGGACGGAAACGGATCCTCACGCGACGTCAACGCGAGCACATCCGCGCCGGCATAATAAAGATCGGTATCGGCATCAAGTCCTATGAACACAACCTTGTGTTGCAGACTGTGTTCCAAAACGATCTCATCAGCCGCGGCCTTTGCTTCGCTCTCCCAATGGCCTACCCACACGAAATAGGTATCGTCTCGATCGGCGAGATTCGCTGCCGCCTGCGCATACAGGTCGATCCCTTTACGGAAGTCGGCATAACCCACGCCTAGCACGATCTTCGCGTCGCCCGGAAGATGGAGACGTTCGCGCAACGCGGAACGCGCGCGCGCGACATCGCCTCGCATCTGATTGCGTTTGTACAGCCCTTGCGGACGCACACGAATCTGCTGCTCGTCGAGGGCGGAAAACTCCATGAACGAGCGCTGCACCATTTCGGCAGGAAAAACGACTGCTCGCGCGTGCCGCGATATCTCCGCCGCGTGACGTTCGAGCCCGTACTTGGCCAACATGCCCTGAAGTTCGTGGACGAGCGCGATGCAATTCACGCCGGCGCGCGACAAAGCCCCTGCAAACAGCCCCGATACGGTCGTATTGCAGATCGCAGCGCTAAAACCTCGCTGTACCAACTTGTCGATCAGCGCCTGCGCCGCTTCGCCCTCGGGATCGACACCGGCCAGGTCGTGAACGGTTCCCCAACGCTCGAACTCCGACTTCAGCGGCCCCTCGCCAAGCAACACGGTCTCCACGTCGACGCCGAACTCCACAGCCAGCGTCTTGACCAGATTGAGCGCGAGAAACTGTGCGCCGTGCGCGTAGGCATCGTGAGAAACGACCAGGACACGACGCGCACTGCCAGCCGTACTTGCGCGCGAAAGTGCATTGTTAGTGGCTTGCAGCCAGGCATAGCCGTACCGACGATCCGGTTCGAGGTGTGCCCCCTCTGCCCACTCGTTCCACGCATTGATGAAGACAAGACGCTCATCCGGGTTCCCGATCCGCCGCACGGTATCAGTAGCTGCGTTGCATAGCCACTCCTCGTACAACTTCGGTGTCGAGCCGACAAATACGGTTCCGCGCCCGGGCTTGCGAGCCTCGTTGTCCCACGATGGCGTCACACCGCGGAACAAGCGGTACTCGGTATCCTGATACGATCGGCTGCGCTCCAGATAATGTGTCCAGTCCAGGATATGGCCGGCGTAACCCCCGTTGATCAACGTAACGCTATCTGCCTTCGACGGCGGTTGACTGTTGTTCGGCGGGAATTCGATGGCCGCATCGAATCCGTATTCACGTGGATCCACCCTTTCGAACGACTGCGTATAAGCGAGATACAGCTCGCCGAGACCATTTGCTCTAGCCCACTCGCGCCAGCGCGCAACGGTGGCGAGCGCATCGGGAAGCAGATTCGGGCGATACACCAGCAGCAGTGGGCGGCCGTCGATGCGAATGTAACGGGCGTCGCGCATGTACTGAGCGACATGTTCGATAAACGCGAGATCGTCCTCGGGCGAGTGATGCTGCGAAATCAGCAATTCTTGATCCAGGCCGTCCCAGCGACGCGTCCAGTTCTCGTTTGCCCAGCACAGGCAAAACGGCAGGTCGAATTCACGATGTTCAAGATACTGGCGTATCGGAGCTTCCATCAAGCGCTTGCCGCCAAACCAGTAGAAGTAGAAGCAGAACCCGCCCAACCCTGCCGCTTTCGCGAGTTCGACCTGACGGCGTTGCACGTCGGGGATCCGGAGATCGTAGAAGCCGAGCTCGCCGGGCAAGTGCGGCTGATAATGCCCAGCGAACTGGGGCACGGCGCGCGTTACGTTCGTCCACTCGGTGAAGCCGCGCCCCCACCATTCGTCGTTCTCCGGGAACGGATGGAATTGCGGCAAGTAGAAGGCGATAGCCTTCACTGGCACCTTTCGCGGCGCCGTCGGCGGAAATGACTGATAGTCCTGCGACGGGCTTACCGCCATGACCGGCAGAAGCTGCGCCGCGAGATTCACTTCATCAGCCTTCGGTTCAGGCTCAACGAACGATGACGCCGACGCTGCCGCAGCATGCTCCTGGACTGGCACGGCTACGACCTCACCACGCAACCGGCTACGCAGCGCCGCCCAGTCCTGATACGCGCGCGTATGCGCAAACACGCCCGGAAACCCCCTGAAAAAGAGCCCCTTTACCTTTCGCTTGAAGAAATGAGGAACCGGGAGTCGCCGATAGAGCACCTTGCCCGCCGAGCGGATCGCCGCAGCACGCTCGGCGCCCCCGACCGACAGGCGCTTTGCAAAGCGAAGCGGCTTCGTGATGCGCCACGACGTGCTGGCAAACAGCGCATTGATGTATTCATCGCGTTGTCTTACACGCGCATCGGCATCGGCGGCCGCGGTGCGGAGAAGCTCGCCGCGCCGCCGCAACTCGTCAACGGCGCGATGGTGCTCGTTTGAAATTCGCTCGCGTTCGCGCTCGAGGCCGAGCACATTCTCGGACAGAACCGCTGCGCATTTTTCTTTCTCTTCGAGTTCCGTCTCGAGACGTTCGCGAATCACTCGTTCCGTCTCGAGGCGATCCGTCATGGGCGCAAGTTCGCGCTCGAGGTGGAGCACATTCTCGGACAGGATCGCAGCGCATTTTTCTTTCTCTTCGAGTTCCGCCTCGAGACGTTCGCGGATAACCCGTTCCGTCTCGAGGCGATCCGTCATGCGCGCAAGCCCCCTCAGCGCGTCGTCGATATCGACCTCGCCGACGGCATTCCCGGACGTCACTGTGTCGCCGGTGGTTTCCCCAACACCACTTTCCTGTATCGCTCCCCTAATATGCGTTTTCAGTTTCTTCAACTGTTCGTCCGATCGGATCGCAAGATCCGCGATCGCACCGGCCTCCGCACGCACCGAAAGGCGGAGCGATAACGCGCAACCATTCGTCAGTTTTTGCAATACATGATCCGGCGCCGGCAACTCAAACCATGGATCGTCACCCGGGACGACGAGCTTTATCGGCCAACCTTCGTCAAGGACGAACGCGCCCGACACCTCCGGTTTCCCGGCAAAATCGCTGCGCCATGTCCAAAGAACATGCCCGTCGGGATCGACAAGCTGGACATCGATCAGATCGACAACGCCAGGGCGATCGGTCACGTCGATACGCAGCTTCCGCACATTGAGCGCCGCTGCCGGCTCGCGCAATTCAAGATGCGCGACGCGCTCGTTCCCGTCTCCAAGCACATAACACCCCATGGCATGGCGCTCGGACCACGACTCGTCCGTATCCGTCTGCCAGTACACCTTACATTCGACTCGGCCACTCTGGGTCTTCGAAATCGCCTCGCCGGCCACGTTGGCAACCTCGTACATCGTCACGTCGAGACTTGGAAGCTTGACGTCCGATGCCAGCGCAACGAAGTAGAGCGGCCGAGCAATACCGGTATGCTCTTCGTCGCCCGTCATATCGTCCCGCTGCAACGTACGCATTGGCGCTTCGCGCAACTCGAGCGCAGCGAGGACTGATCCCGTCATCACCCGCTGGCCGTAAAGCGCAACTTGTGAGAACTGTGAACGCAAGAGAGACTCGAACTCGTCCAGATAGAGTTCCTTGACATGCCACGGGTTTGAGTATCCCGGTACATCGGAGTACTCGTACTTGTTCGGACTCGAAATGATGACGAAACCGTCGGGGCGCAGTACCCGCTTAATCTCGCGCATCATCGCCTCGTGCTGATCGTGATGTTCGATCGTTTCGAAGCTCACAACCATGTCGACGCTTGCATCGGCCAGCGGAATGTCAGCGGCTGACCCGACGACGAACGCCAGGTTATCCGCCGCGCGACCATACGCGGATTGCGCGTGATGAATCGCGTCGCCACTGATGTCGACACCTACGACGGACGCCGCGGTTCGAGACAGCGCAAATGACCCATACCCTTCGCCACACGCGATGTCGAGCACACGCAGCCCCGACGCGAGCTTGCGCGCAACGAGATACCGATGCATGTGCTCCACTTCGATCTGAGCCGACATGCCGGGAATATAGCGTTCACCATCCCAGACAAGATCGTCGTTCTGATCTGACGTCATTTCGGACTCGCGGCTTGGCGATGACGATGCATGCTCGGAAATCTTCAAATATTCGTTGGCCATAGTAATCTTGGTGCTACGCGACTGACGATGCGGAAACGCCCACGCGCAGCATTGGCACTGCAAGGAGGTGATGTTCAATACTCGACGAATGCACGCGAATCGGCAATGCGTCATGAATCCAGTGCAGTTGCACATGGTTTTGCTGGGTTCCGTCAGCGATCGCCACGTTGAGCGCATACTCGCCGACCGGCAAAAGCGGCATCGTAAACGAGAAGCGAGCCACCAGCGTATCGCCGGCGCGACATGATGAGTTCTCGCCTTTGTAAGTCAGGTAAGTGTTTTCCCCGAACAACGGTTGGCCAAGGTGATCGTTGAAAAAAAAGCCGACGATGGGTGCGCGCACGTCATCGTGAATAGCGGCGGTCACCTGCAGCGTGACGCACTCCCCACCCACCGCCCACGCGAGCGGCACATTTGCATCATCGATGAACTCGACATTGACAATGCGCGCCGCACCACTGCCGAACGAGGCGGCATGGGGATTGAACCGAAGCACTTCGATGTCGTTACGAAAGGGCGTAAAGTTGATTGTCGACAGTCGCGTATCGGTTTGCGCCTCACTGCCACGCGGGCCTGACGTGTGCTGCTGCGCAGGCGTCGCATCAGTTGGAGACGCAGCGTCGAAATAGGCGTCCAAGTATGCCTCGCACACTGCCCCGGGATCCCCTTCGCGCTTGACCTTGCCCTTGTCGATCCAAATGACGCGCGAGCACAGCTTCTTGACGGTCGACGTATCGTGACTGACAAATAGAATCGTGCCAGTTTTCCGAAACTGGTCCATGAACCGCATACACTTCTGATTGAAGAAGGCGTCACCGACCGCCAGCGCTTCGTCCACGACGAGGATGTCGGCATCCACGTGCGCGATGACCGCAAATGCGAGCCGCACAAACATGCCGCTCGAATACGTCTTCACCGGCTGGTCGATAAATTCACCGATATCAGCGAACTCGATGATCCTGTCGAGCCTCTCATCGATCTGGCGACGTGAGAGCCCGTGAAGCTGCGCGTTCAGATAAATGTTCTCGCGGCCCGTATATTCGAGATCGAACCCTGAGCCGAGCTCAAGCAAGGCGGCCACCCTACCAACTGTATCGATCGATCCCCGGGTCGGCGAAAGCGTCTGGCAGACAATCTGCAACAACGTACTCTTTCCGGAACCATTCCTGCCGATGATTCCGATCGTTTCGCCCTTGGCGACCTCGAAGCTGACGTCATTCAACGCCCAGAAGACATCGGCATAAGCATCCGATTTCGCCCGCGCGTAACCGCGCCCCTTGCGGCTCGGTAGCATACGGCTCGCCATGCTGAACGCCGCCTGCTTGAGGCGATTCGCCGGCAAATCGTATGAATGAAATCCTTTTGCCACTCCTGATGCGCGAATGACAATCTGCTGTGACATTGAAGCCCTTTCGTCGAAGGCGCGATCCGCGCACCACTGCAAATTACCCAGCTCGCCGAGCCGGGCGCAACGCGCCATTTTAGCAAACCGCCCCCGCAGCTGACGGGTATCGACGCCGGATATCCCGTCGCCAGCCGCAACATCGAGCGCCATCGGTTTCATTGGTAACCAGACGTAACAGCCTCATCCCCCTTCGATCTGCAATAATTGATGTTTTGGCGCCGCGGCAGCACTTGCCCCGCCCCGCAACAGCAACAACCCTCCTTCCGACATGTTCATTATCTTCGGCTCGCCCCGTTCCGGCACGACGCTGCTTAAAGAGACACTCAACCTCCACCCCGACTTGTTCATCCCGATGCAAACGACGTTGATCAGCACCAGCGCCCACATCGCGGGAAGCATCTCGAACTGGGAGAGGGCTGCTGACGTCATCGCGCATTCGCTGGTTGCATCCGATGACTTTCCCGTGGTTTTCGGACAACATTTCACCGAAGACGACATCCGCAACGTGATCAAGTCGGCCGAACCCACGCTAGCCGGCGCGCTTCAGGCACTGTATCGCGAACTCGCGAACCGGCTCGGCAAGCGGGAATGCGGTGACAAGTCTCCGGACGACTTGCTGTCGATCCGCAAGCTCGAACAGTCTGGCCTGCTCGACGCCCCGATCAAGTTCGTTCACATCATTCGCGACGTCCGCGGGTCGGTTGCATCGCTGCTGAACGTCGATTGGGCACCTGCCGGCATCGATGAGTATTTTCCGCGCATCTGGAGTTACACAAATTTGCATCTGTATCACGTGCTCAAGGATCGCCCGAATTACGCGCTCATCCGATATGAAGATTTCGTGTTGCAACCGGCAGCCACCATCGAGCAACTTACGCGATTCCTCGACGTTCCGTTCCAGGAGTCGATGCTGGATGCAAGCCGACGCGGCCCCGAGCTGCGCACGAATCCGAGCCACCTAAACCTCGCGCAACCGTTCCTTCCCGAGCGGATCAGTGCGTGGAGAAGCCAGCTCTCGCCAGACGTCATCGCGCATTGCGAATACAGTGCGCTCGAGGCCCTGCACACATTTGGTTACCAGTGATGCATTCGGTACGCCCAAGCGTGCCGAATGCAGCGGACAGCAAAACAGGCTATGAGATAATCCCCCGATTCCGTCTCGGGTACCGCATTCGGGCCTCCGCCGCACATGGCCGCTCGGGCAGACTCGAAACCACTCCTGCCTCACACCGCTTCCGTTCGTAGACCCATGCAAAGCTTCAGTGCCTCGCCGACGTACCTATTGACATCGCTGGTGAAGAACCGCCGCCTCATGTTCGATCTCGCCCGGCGAGATGCTGTCGGGCGTTACAAAGGGTCGGCACTCGGCATCCTCTGGTCGATGCTTACCCCGCTCCTCATGTTGAGCGTGTATACGTTCGTGTTCAGCGGGGTGTTCAAGTCCCGTTGGGGCGGGCAATCGACGCCAGGCTCGCACAGCGAATTCGCGGTTGTGCTTTTCGCCGGCATGCTGACGTTCAACATATTCTCGGAATGCGTGAACCGCGCGCCGTCGCTCGTACTAGTCAACACCAATTTCGTCAAGAAGATCGTCTTTCCGCTTGAAATCCTGCCGTGCATCAGCTTGCTTTCGGCACTCTTTCACGCATTCGTCAGCATCACGATTCTCTTAGTCGCCGAATTCCTAATCCAGGGCAGCATCCCGATCACGGCGCTGCTGCTGCCGGTCGTTCTGGCCCCCCTTTGTTTGCTAATTCTGGGCATCTCGTGGCTACTGTCGGCCACCGGTGTCTACCTGCGCGACATTGGCCAAACGATAGGCATTCTGGTGACCGCACTGATGTTCCTGTCACCGATCTTTTTTCCTCTTTCATCGTTGCCCGAAAACATCCGGAACCTGGTGTACTGGAATCCGCTGACCTTCCCCATCGAACAAAGCCGAAACGTCCTGATTTGGGGCAAGCCGATCGATTGGACGATCTGGAGCGGTTATCTGGCGATCAGCCTGATCGTGTCGTGGATTGGTTTCGCATGGTTCCAGAAAACACGAAAAGGATTCGCGGATGTCATCTGAGCGCGTCATCGAGGTAGCGTCGCTCGGCAAGGGCTTCAAAGCGTATGATCGGCCGTCCGACCGTCTTGTCCAGTTGGTTTTCAACTTCGCCGCACGCCTTGCCCCCGGCACGAAGCTCAAAACCCGATTGCGCCGGCATGCAGAGGCCGCGGGTCGAACCTTCTGGGCATTGCGCCACATTGATCTGACCGTGAACCGCGGCGAAACAGTCGGGATCATCGGTAGAAATGGATCCGGGAAAAGCACGTTACTGCAGATTATCTGTGGAACGCTATCCCCGACCGAAGGTTCTATTCGCACGACAGGCCGAATCGCGGCCTTGCTTGAGCTCGGCTCCGGCTTCGAACCCGAATATACCGGGCGAGAAAACGTCTACATGAACGGACAGCTACACGGTCTCTCGAAAGAGCAGATCGACGAACGCTTTGCCGCGATCGAAGCGTTCGCCGATATCGGCGAGTTTATTGATCAGCCGATCAAGACCTATTCCAGTGGTATGTTCGTGCGCCTCGCCTTCGCGGTGATCGCACACGTCGACGCCGATATTCTCGTGATCGACGAAGCATTGGCCGTCGGAGACGCGTTCTTTACGCAAAAATGCATGCGCTTTCTTCGGCAGTTCATGCAGACCGGCACGATCCTGTTCGTGAGCCATGACACATCGGCAATCCGGACCCTGTGTACGCGTGCCGTCTGGATCGATCGCGGCGTAATCGTCGACGAAGGCGACCCAAAAGATGTCAGCAATCGCTACCTTCAAGCCTATTACGAATCGCAGCAAGGCAAGAGCAGTATCTCAGCGCCTCCAGTGGCCGCCCTCGATAGCAATGACGGAGAAAGACTGGATCAGCGGGCCCGATACTCGTCTCGCGAAACCGCAGCCGCCCGAAATTTCACTTTCGATCCTTCGCAAACCGGTACCGCACTCGGCGGCGGCGCATTGCTCCAATCGGTAGAACTGACAAGAGACGATGGCAACCGGTTGCTCTGGATGGCCGGCGGAGAGCTCGCAACACTGCGCATCAAGGCATCGGTCGCCCATCCGATATCCGAAGCGGTGGTCGGGTTCACCGTCAAGGACAAGCTGGGTCGCATGCTGTTTGGAGATCACACGTACTGGGTCTCCACGGAGCATCCGCTCAGCCTTGCAGAAAACGAACAGATAGCTGCCGAGTTCACTTTCCTGATGCCGGTTCTCGCGCCCGGCGACTATGCTATCGACGTCATTGTCGCGGACGCCGCGTTGCCGGGAGAGCAGTTGCTGCTCCGTGTACACGACGCCTATGTATTCAAGTCGGAGGCCGCGTCGTCATCGACTGGACTGGTCGGAATACCCATGCGGAACATCTCGCTGTCGGTCGAATCAGCCGTCCCGTCTCAGGATTAACATCACATCGCCATGATGCATAACTCACGACCGTCGACTGCGCCCGGCAGCGACGCATCTCGCGACAAGCCGCTCGAACATCAGCTTACAGAAGCCCTCTTGCGTACGCATCTGCTGGGAGAGCAATTGAAGCAAGCACGCGTAGAGGCGGACGCCGGCGCTGCTGCGCAAGCAGAAGTCATCAGGTTGCGGATCGAGATCGCAGCACTGCGTAATTCGACGTCGTGGCGCGTGACAGCGCCGCTACGGGGCCTGAACCGCATCGCGCGCATGATCCGACTGACGTTTCAGACACTCTCTCGTCAGGCGCAGATACGCGGGGGCTACGTCAGTGCCTTTCGCTACAACCTGGGAGCATTGCGACGCGATGGCCTTCGCGGGCTACGCGCACGCCTGAGTCGGCTGAACAACGGTGCCGGCTTTGCAGATAGCCCCCTCCCGACCGAAGTCTATCGTTCATGGATCGAACGCTATGACACGTTCACCCAGCAAAGAAGAATCCAGTCACTCGCCGAAATCGAACATTTCGAGCGCCGTCCGCTGATCTCGATTGTCGTACCCACGTACAACAGTGACGAGCGCTTTCTGCGCGAAATGATCGAATCAGTCCGTGCGCAGGTTTATCCGCATTGGGAACTGTGCATCGCCGACGACGCATCACCATCCGAATCGGTTAGAGCGGTACTCGAAGCGGCTCGTGCAAGTGACAGCCGAATCAAGGTCGTGTATCGGTCTGTGAACGGGCACATTTCCGAGGCAAGCAACAGCGCGCTGAACATCGCGACCGGTGAATATGTCGCATTGCTCGATCACGACGACGTCATTCCGCCGCACGCCTTGTTCATGGTAGTCAAGTACCTAAACAGGCATCCGGACGCACGGATGTTCTACAGCGACGAGGACAAGCTTTCGGCCGACGGCGAGCGAACCTCGCCGTATTTCAAGAGTGACTGGAATCCGCAGCTGTTTCTCTCCCAGAATGTGTTTTCACATCTGGGCGTGTACGAAACGGCCCTCGTGCGCGACGCAGGGGGATTCAGGAAAGGACTCGAAGGGAGTCAGGATTACGATCTCGCGCTTCGTTGCATTGAAATTGCCGGGCACGATGCAGTGGTTCATATTCCTCATGTCCTATACCACTGGCGCATCCTTCCCGGCAGCACCGCGAGTAGCGGAAGCGAAAAACCGTACGCATTGCTAGCCGCGATCCGTGCGCTTGAAGAGCATCTCGCCCGTACGCAGACGCGTGCAATCGTCGAGCACCCATGCAATGAGCATTCGACGCTTCGCGTCAGATATGCGCTCCCTCGACCTGCGCCGAAGACTTCCATCATCATTCCGACGCGCGACGGCCTGTCGATTCTCAAGCAGTGCATTGATAGCATCTTCGCCAGGACGATCTATCCGAACTACGAGATCATCGTTGTCGACAACGGCAGCGTGAAACCGGAAACACTCGCATATTTCGATTCGCTGAGAACCGATTCCCGAGTTCGAATCCTGCGGGATGATTCGCCATTCAATTTTTCCGCGCTGAACAATCGGGCCGTCGAGATCGCGACGGGCGACTATGTCTGCCTGCTGAACAACGATATCGAAGTCATTTCGCCGGACTGGCTGGACGAACTCGTCGGCATTGCGTCACAACCCGGAAATGGCGCAGTCGGAGCCGCACTCTGGTATCCGAACAACAAGCTGCAGCACGGCGGTGTGGTGATCGGATTGGGCGGCGTGGCAGGCCATATGCATACCTTGCTGCCAAGAGGACAGTACGGCTACTTCTGCCGTGCCGTGGCCATGCAAAATCTGTCCGCCGTCACCGCAGCATGCCTCGTCATCAGCAAAGCCATCTACTTGAAGGTCGGCGGACTGGATGAGGAACTCGCAGTCGCCTTCAATGATGTGGACTTTTGCCTCCGTGTCCGAGAGGCCGGCTATCGGAATGTCTGGACGCCGTATGCGGAGTTATACCACCACGAATCGGCAACGCGCGGCTCCGACATGGATCCGGACAAGTATCAGCGGTTCGTCGGCGAGGTGCGCTGGATGGAAAATCGCTGGGCCGGTCATTTTGAGTTCGATCCTGCCTACAATCCCAACCTGACGCTGAGCGGCCAGGTCGCGCCATTCGCGCTTGCCGAGCCGCCACGTCTCGACATGCTCGAATGAGGCAGTACGCAAGACGATGGATGGGAGTCCCTCCGCCCGCCATCGTCAGCGCGAGTAGGGCCCGGCCTTTCCACGTAAACCGTCAAGCAACCCGCGCCACGCCATCCGCCAATGTTCCTGCGCCTGTTTGGGGAACAACGCGTAGATGGCGAGCCGCACTGGCAGCTTCAACGCCTCCGAGCTTTTCCACTGCCAGGGAACATAGCCGCGACGAAACAGGGCGACGGCATTCCTGAACAGGTAGTAATGCCTCAGCGGATTGTGCATCGGATACGCGCGGCCAAGTATCCGCACGGGCTCTTCGCCCAATTCATGCTGCATCGTTACCCACGGCACACCAACGACCCTGAACCCGCGATGCTTGGCCCGGACACACCATTCGAGATCGACGAAATCGATGAAGAGCGACTCATCCATCCCGCCGATCTCCGTCCAGTAACGCAGGTTGATGCATGACCCGGATGTGATCAGGAAATCAACATCGATCAGATCGTGTCCCGCGGGCATGACGCGTTCGAGCCGACAAACTCGAAATCGGACGAACGGAGCCACGCCACCGAGTCTCGCATCGTCGTAAGCCGGGCCAGCCAAGGCGATCTTAACGAAATCGACATTGGCTTTCGCGATCACGCGCGATAGCTCCGTCAGCAACATGGATGATGGCTCGCTATCCTGATCGAATACGAATGCTGCCTCGTACCCTTCGTCGATCAAAGCCGCCACGCCCCGATTCAATGCTGCACCGATACCTTTGTTGTCGCCATTGGGAAGATATTCGATCGACTCGGCAAGCCCCAGATCCTTCGCACTCCGCATCGTCGGCGAGTTGTCGACCACAACGCACCGAAGCTGTTCCGCCAAGCGGTTGGCCCGCTCGACACAAGCGGCATCCGGATTGTAAAACACGACAACCGCGCCTGCGCGCAGTTCTGTACTCATCTTTCCGCCATGCACAGGCGCAACGCATCGTGCCAGTCGGGTGCCCGGATTCCAAACGTTCTCGACAGCTTGTCGCCAGACATCCGGGAGTTGGCCGGTCGCGCAGCGGGAGTCGGATACGACGATGCCGGGATAGGATTGACCTTCGGCTTGCGCGCGAGATTCGCCGCGTCGAAGATAGCTTCGGCGAAGCCATGCCATGACGTCGAACCCGACGCGCAAAGATGATAGATACCCGATCGTTCACGCCACCATGCGTCGCGATCTGCTTCGCCGACACCTGCAGCCTGAGCGAGGATATGGGCCGTGAGCGTTGCGATCGTCTTCGACCACGTCGGTGCGCCGATCTGGTCGACTACGACGTTCAATTCTTCACGCTCCGTGCCAAGCCGCAGCATCGTCAAGAGAAAGTTCTTGCCGCGAGTACCGTAGACCCAACTCGTCCGCAAAATCAGATGGGCGCATCCGGATGCAGCAATCGCCTGCTCACCCACGAGCTTGCTCCGTCCGTAAGCGTTTTGCGGATTGACGGGGTCGTCCTCGACGTATTGACTATCCTTCGTACCGTCGAACACATAGTCCGTCGAATAATGCACCAGCACGGCCCCGAGACGCGCCGCCTCCTCTGCCAAGACGGCCGGCACTTCGGCATTCAATCGCATTGACAACTCGACTTCGTCCTCGGCCTTGTCGACCGCGGTGTAGGCGGCAGGGTTGACGATGACGGCCGGAGCTTGCTCCCGTACCACGGCGCGCAAACGATCGAGATCGGCGAGGTCCACCATCGAGCGATCGCAGGCAACGACCGTTCCCAGCCCCTGAAGGGCTCGCAACAACTCGAATCCGACCTGACCGCTGACGCCGGTCACAAGAATCTTCGGCTGACTCATGCGGCTCCTCATGCAAAAACTTCAGCTTCGCTCAAACGCTTGCCGGCCGCATCCTTCGCGGCCAGCAGCGGCTCGAAATCGATCGGCCATTCGATCCCGATTTCCGGATCGTTCCACACGATGCTGCGTTCGTGCTCCGGAAACCAATAATCGGTCGTCTTGTAGAGAAACTGCGCAGCCTCCGAAAGCACGACAAAACCGTGTGCAAAGCCGGGCGGCACCCATAGCTGGCGATGGTTTTCCGCCGACAGCGTCACGCCGACCCACTTGCCGAAATTCGGCGAGCGCTTGCGAATATCGACTGCGACGTCGAACACTTCGCCTTCGACCACGCGCACGAGCTTGCCCTGCGCGTGCTGGATCTGGTAATGCAGCCCGCGCAGCACGCCCTTCGCCGAGCGCGAATGGTTGTCCTGCACGAATTCGATGCCGGGTTCGACCTGCTCGGCGAATTCCTTCCCGTTGAAGCTCTCGTAGAAGAACCCGCGCGCGTCGCCGAACACTTTCGGCTCGATGATCTTGACTTCGGGCAGCGCCGTCGCCGTTACTTGGATGGCCATGCGACTTGATCCGTGAGAATGTTCTTGAGGTACTGACCGTAGCCGTTCTTTGCGAGCGGCTGGGCCAGTTTCAACAGTTGCTCGGCATCGATCCATTGCTTGCGGTATGCGATCTCTTCCGGGCACGCAACAACAAGACCTTGCCGCTTCTGAAGCGTCGCAATAAACGTGGCCGCCTCGATCAGCGAATCGTGCGTGCCGGTATCGAGCCACGCGTAACCGCGCCCCATGATCTCGACGTTGAGCGCACCGTCGGCGAGATACCGCGAATTGACGTCGGTGATTTCCAGCTCTCCGCGCGGCGACGGCTTGATATCGGCCGCGATGTCGCACACGCGGTTGTCATAGAAGTACAGCCCCGTCACCGCGTAGTTCGAACGCGGCTTCGCCGGCTTCTCTTCGATCGACAGCGCGCGGAACGACTTGTCGAACTCGACGACGCCATAACGCTCCGGGTCGTGCACGTGGTACGCGAACACCGTCGCGCCGGATTCCTGCGCGTGCGCACGCTCGAGCTGCTTCGCGAGATCGTGGCCGTAGAAGATGTTGTCGCCGAGGATCAGCGCCGACGGATCGTTGCCGACGAATTCCTTGCCGATGATGAACGCCTGCGCGAGGCCATCAGGCGACGGCTGCACCGCGTACTGGATGTTCATGCCCCACTGGCTGCCGTCGCCGAGCATTGACTCGAAGCGCGGCGTGTCCTGCGGCGTCGAGATGATCAGTACGTCACGAATGCCCGCGACCATCAGCGTCGACAGCGGGTAGTAGATCATCGGTTTGTCGTACACCGGCAGCAGTTGCTTGGACACGACATGCGTGATCGGATACAGCCGCGTGCCCGAACCGCCCGCGAGAATGATGCCTTTACGTGCCATCGTCTCTCTCCTCAAGCGCGTTTCGCGTAGTTGGTCTCGACCCACTTGCGGTACTCGCCCGACGCGACTTCGTCGGCCCAGACCTGATTGTCGAGATACCAGTCGACGGTCTTCGCGAGGCCGGTCTCGAACGTTTCCGCAGGCTTCCAGCCGAGTTCGCGCTCGAGCTTGCGCGCATCGATCGCATAACGGCGATCGTGGCCCGGGCGATCCGTCACGTAGGTGATCTGATCGCGATACGAACCGGCCGCCTTCGGGCGTGCCTTGTCGAGCAGGTCGCACAGCGTATGCACGACCTCGAGATTCTTCTTCTCGTTCCAGCCGCCGACGTTGTAGGTTTCGCCCGGTACGCCGCGTGCGAGCACTTCGCGAATCGCGCTGCAGTGATCACCGACGTACAGCCAGTCGCGCACGTTCTGGCCATCGCCATAGACCGGCAGCGGCTTGCCCGCGAGCGCATTCGCGATCATCAGCGGGATCAGCTTCTCGGGGAACTGGTACGGGCCGTAGTTGTTCGAACAGTTCGTCGTCAGCGTCGGCAGGCCGTACGTGTGATGGTACGCGCGCACCAGGTGGTCCGAACCGGCCTTCGTCGCGGAATACGGGCTGTTCGGTGCGTACGGCGTCGTCTCGGAGAATTGCGGGTCGGTCGCGGACAGCGATCCGAACACCTCGTCGGTCGATACGTGCAGGAAGCGGAATGCCGCCTTGTCGGCGTCGTTCAGGCCATTCCAGTATTGGCGGGTCGCCTCCAGCAGCGTGAACGTGCCGACGACGTTGGTCTGCACGAAATCGGCCGGCCCGTGGATCGAGCGGTCGACGTGGCTTTCGGCGGCGAAGTGCAGGACCGCGCGCGGCTTGTGCTCGGCGAACAGCGCGTCGAGCGCGGTACGATCGCAGATATCGACGCGTGCGAAGACATGCTTCGGATTGCCGTCCAGCGATTGCAGCGTACGGAGGTTGCCTGCGTAGGTCAGCTTGTCAACGTTGAGCACGGCTTCGTCGGATTCTCGCAGCCAGTCGAGTACAAAATTAGCACCGATGAAACCTGCCCCGCCCGTAACCAGAATCATGGAGTTCCCTCTAACAATTCGCAGCAAACACCGTCAGGCGCCGGCTGCATCAAATTCGCAAGTATTTGTGTTTGTCACATCCAACCGGGAATTTTAACCGGTCGACATGGCCGCCAAAGTCATGAAATGCTAATTTTGTTCGGGAAAACGACAATTATAGGGAGCCGCGCCTTGCAAAAGCCATGCCGCTAACAACTTGATACAGCGCTACGAACCTCTATGTGACATGTAGATTCATGCCAAATCAACGAACTTTCGCGGAATGAACGTTGCGCCGCACGACTTTGGACGGATTATTCTTCTCGCACCCCCAAAATTTGTAACACTCTCCCTTTCATGACCCGTACCCCCATCGCCATCGGCGACATCCAAGGTTGTCATTCCGCTTTCCAGTCGCTGCTCGAAAAGCTTTCGGCCCCTGTCGACACGCCGTTGTGGATCGCCGGCGACATCGTCAACCGCGGACCTGACTCTCTTGCCGCCCTGCGCGCACTCGTCGAGCTCGGCCCACGCGCGACCGTCGTTCTCGGCAACCACGACCTCCACCTGCTCGCCGTCTGGGCCGGCATTCGCACCGAACGCCCCGGCGACACGATCGGCGAAATCCTCGATGCGCCTGACGCCGACGCGCTGCTCGACTGGGTGCGCCACCTCCCGTTCGCGCACTTCGAGGACGGCAAGCTGCTCGTCCACGCGGGCGTGCTGCCGCAATGGGACACGACGCTCACGCTCGAACTCGCGGACGAACTGCAGTGCGCGCTGCGCGCCCCCGACTGGCGTGAAACGCTGCAAGCCCTGTACGGCAACGAGCCGAACCAATGGAGTCCGAACCTGAAAAAACGCGACCGGATGCGCGTCGCGTTCAACGCGTTCACGCGCCTGCGCTTCTGCACGCCCGACGGCGCGATGGAGTTCAAGGCGAACGGCGGCCCCGACAGCGCGCCGCCCGGCTACCTGCCGTGGTTCGACGTGCCGGGCCGCCGCACCGAAGACGTGACGGTCGTGTTCGGTCACTGGGCCGCGCTTGGCCTGGTGCTGCGCGCCAACGTCGTCGCGCTCGATTCGGGATGCGTATGGGGAAATCAGCTATCGGCCGTGCGACTGGCGGCCGACCCGGCGCAGCGCACGGTCACGCAGGTGCAGTGCGAAGCGTGCCGCACACCGGGCGGCGAATAGCCCGCCTGCGAGACGCGCGCCGCGAAACGGCGCGTCAGCCCTCGCGCCCCGGCACCGGCTCCTCGACCGCCGCGTCGCCCGCCGCCCCGGCGCCGACTTCGGTTGCCGGATACGCATGCCTCTCCAGCTCCGCCAGCGACTCGAGCGACGGCTTGCCGACCTTCGCCTGCAACGTCTCGAGCGCGGCCGCGATCGCATCACGGGCCGCCGCGGAGGTCGTGCGGCGATCGCCGCCCGGTGCGATCGGCTCGCACACGTAGAGGTGCACGACGAGCGGGCCGCCGCGCAACACCATGTCGAGCGACATCCCGAGCGACAGCTCGCCCGTGTAGGCTGGCGCGACCGACTGCCGCTGTCGCGCGTCCTCGTACATCAGGCAGATCGGCTGCACCGCGCAGCCGGCCGACACCGCGGCCTGGAACAGGTTCGCATGGAACGGCAGCAGCGCCTGCCCGTCCGACGTCGTGCCTTCAGGAAACACGCACATCACGCCGCCGTTGCGCAACCGGTCGGCCATCTCGTGCATGACCCGCATTGCCTCGGTGCGCTTCTCGCGCTGCAGGAACACTGTGTCGAGCTTCTCGGCCAGCCAGCCGACCACCGGCCACTGCCGCACCTCGGCCTTCGACACGAACGGCGTCGGCCGCCACGCATTGACCGTGTAGATGTCGAGCCACGACACGTGGTTGCCGACGACGAGCGCGCCCGCGTCGAGCCGCGCGCCATCGTTGTGGACGACGAGGCGCATCCCGCAGATCCGCAGCAGCTTGAGCGACCAGCGGCGCGTGAGCTCGAGGCGCCGCGCGGGGCTCACGTGCGAAAAGCGCAGCGCGACGATCGCCATGCCGCGCAGCAGGTGAAAGACGAGACGCAGCTTGCGAAGAGCGGTCATGGCGAGAATCCGACGTGGTTCAGTGGCGCTCGAACGCGACCTGCCCGGCCACGAGCGTCGCACGCACGCAGGCCGGCAGTTCGTAGCCGAGGAACGGCGAGTTGTGGCCCTGGCTCTTCAGCGCGCGCGGCTCGACGCGCCAGTGCGCGCGCGGGTCGAACACGCACAGGTCGGCCACGCCGCCTTCAGCCATGCGGCCTGCCGGCAGCTGCAGCACGTCGGCCGGTGCGGCCGTGATGCGGCGCAGCGCCTGCGCGAGCGGCGTGTTCGTTTCATCGGCCCACTTCACCGTGAGCGAGAGCAGCAGTTCGAGCCCCGTCGCGCCCGGCGTCGCTTCGGCAAACGGCAGCAGCTTCTCGTCGTCGTCGACCGGCGTGTGATCGGAGCAGATCGCATCGATCGTGCCGTCGACGAGCGCCGCGCGGATCGCTTCACGATCGCGCTCGCCGCGCAACGGCGGGTCGAGCCGGAACTGCGAATCGAAGTAGCCGATGTCGACGTCGATCAGGTGCAGGTGATTCACGCCGACGTCGCACGTCACGGGCAGCCCCTCGGCCTTCGCCTCGCGCACGAGCGCGAGGCCGGCCGCCGACGACAGGCGGGCGAGGTGCACGCGCGCGCCCGTCACGCGCATCAGTTCGAAAATCGTGTGCAGCGCGATGGTCTCGGCCGCGACCGGCACGCCGGACAGCCCGAGCCGCGACGCGAGCGCGCCGCTCGCGGCGACGCCGCCGCGGCCGATGAACGCGTCGAGCGGCCGCAGCCACGTCGTGTAGCCGTAGGTGCTCGCGTACTGCAGCGCGCGCAGCAGCACCTGCGTGTCACGCACCGGCACGTTCGCATGCGTGAAACCGACGCAGCCCGATTCGGTCAGCGCGACCATCTCGGTGATCACTTCGCCCTTGAGGCCGACGGTGAGCGCGCCGAGCGGATGGACGTTCGCCTGGTGCAGGTTGCCGGCACGGAACTTGAGCATCTCGACGAGGCCCGGCTCGTCGAGCACGGGGTCGGTGTCCGGCGGGCACACGAGCGTCGTGACGCCGCCCGCGACGGCCGCGGCCATCTCGGACGCGAGCGTCGCCTTGTGCTCGTAGCCAGGCTCGCGCAGCCGCGCGCACAGGTCGACGAGACCGGGCGCGACGATCAGGCCCGATGCGTCGATCGTCTTCTCCGCGTTGAAACCGGCGGGCACGGTGCCGAGCGCGGCGATCTTGCCGTCCGCGACGAATACGTCGGCCTGCCGTTCGGTGCCGGCGACCGGGTCGATCAGCGTGCCGCCTTGGATATGAATCTTCATGCGCTGTCTGTGAATGCGTTGATTGCGTGAATAAGGATGCGCGAATGCGGGCTCAGTCGCTGTTGCCGGCGACGATGCCCATCACCGCCATCCGCACGGCGATGCCGAACGTGACCTGGTTGAGGATCACCGACTGCGGACCGTCGGCGACCTGCGAATCGATCTCGACGCCGCGGTTCATCGGGCCCGGGTGCATCACGATCGCGTCGGGCGCGGCGAGCGCGAGGCGCTCGGGCGTCAGGCCCCAGGTCTTGAAGTACTCCTGCGCCGACGGCAACAGCGCGCCGCTCATCCGCTCGTTCTGCAGGCGCAGCATGATGATCACGTCGACGCCCTTCAGCCCTTCGTCGAGGTTATGGAATACCTTCACGCCCATCTGCTCGAGACCGCCCGGCAGCAGCGTGCGCGGGCCGATCGCGCGCACTTCGGGCACGCCGAGCGTGGTGAGCGCGTGGATGTCCGAGCGCGCGACGCGCGAATGCAGGATGTCGCCGACGATCGCCACGCGCAGCTTCGTGAAGTCGCGCTTGTAGTGACGGATCGTGTACATGTCGAGCAGGCCCTGCGTCGGGTGCGCATGACGGCCGTCGCCGGCGTTGATCACGTGCACGTGCGGCGCGCAGTGCTCGGCGATCAGGTACGGCGCGCCGCTCGATGCGTGGCGCACGACGAACAGGTCGGCATGCATCGCCGACAGGTTGTTGATCGTGTCGAGCAGCGATTCGCCCTTGCTCGTCGACGACGCGTTGATGTTCAGGTTCAGCACGTCGGCCGACAGGCGCGTCGCGGCGATCTCGAAGGTCGTGCGCGTGCGCGTCGAGTTCTCGAAGAACAGGTTGAACACCGACTTGCCGCGCAACAGCGGCACCTTCTTCACCTCGCGGTCCGTCACGCTGACGAACTGCTCGGCCGTATCGAGAATGTGGTTGACGATCGAGCGCGGCAGGCCCTCGATCGACAGCAGGTGTTTCAGCTCGCCGTTTTTCGTGAGCTGCGGGTTGCCCTTCAGGAAACCGTAGCGGAACCGCTCGGGGCTCGCGGCCGCGGCGGGATTGCCGGTGCGGCCAGTGGTGTCGGTGGTCATGGTGTGCGTGATTCCAACTATGCAAACGGGCCGCGGTACGAACCGGCGGCCCGGGATACGGTTTCGCGGTTCGGTCAGGCGCCGTGCGTCTCGATGCGCAGCGTGAACTGCGCGGCTTCGTCGCGCGCGAGCACGAGCGTCGCATCGGCCGGCACGTCGAGCGTGCCGCCCGAGAAGCGCGCGGCAACCGGCAGCTCGCGGCCGCCGCGATCGGCGAGCACCGCAAGCTCGACCGCGGCCGGACGGCCGTAGTCGAACAGTTCGTTGAGCGCGGCGCGCACGGTGCGGCCGGTGTACAGCACGTCGTCGACGAGCACGATGCGCGCGCCGTCGACCTCGAACGGCAGCGACGTGGGGCTCGCCTGGCTGTGCAGCCCCTTCTTCGCGTAGTCGTCGCGGTGCAGCGCGACGTTCACGACGCCGAACCCCGGCGCGCCGAGATCGCGTGCGAGGCGCTCGGCGAGCCAGGCGCCGCCGCTGTAAATGCCGGCGAGCCGCGGGCCACCCGGCTCGGCAAAGGCCGTGCCGTATGCGTCGCGGATCTGATCGAGCAGGACGCGGTAGAGCGCGTCGGCGTCAATGGTGCTCATGGTCGGACAATTGATCGAGATACTGTTGAAGGATCACGCGCGCGGCCTCGGCATCGAGCATCTCGGCGCGTGCGCGCCCGCGCACGTTACGCTCGCGCAGCCCGGCCTCGGCCTCGACCGACGAATAGCGTTCGTCGACCCACGTGACGGGCAGCCCGAAGCGGCCGTTCAACTGGTTGCCGAAGCGCTTCGCCTGCTGCGTCATCTCGTGCGGCGTGCCGTCCGGATGCATCGGCAGGCCGACGACGAGCGCGTCCGGCCGCCATTCGGCCAGCAGTTCGCCGACCGCCTTGAAGCGGTGCTCGCGGTTCAGGTTGGGAATCACGACAAGGGCGCGGGCCGAGCGCGTCAGCTCATTGCCGATCGCGACGCCGATCCGCTTCTCGCCATAGTCGAACGCCAGGAGCGTCGCATCGCGCGCGCCCGCGCCACTCATGCGTGCCCTGCTTCGCCGGACAGCATCGACGAACTGACGCCCAGCAGGCCGAGTGCGGCTTCGAAGCGCTCCTCGGCCGGCGTGTCGAACACGATGCGCGGATCGGCGGCCACGGTCAGCCAGCCGTTACGGGAAATCTCTTCCTCGAGCTGCCCGGCGCCCCAGCCGGCATGGCCGAGCGTCAGCAGGAAGCGCTTCGGGCCGGTGCCCGTCGCGACCGCCTCGAGCACGTCCTTCGACGTCGTCATCTCGAGCCCGCCCTCGACCGACATGGACGAGTTGTAGTTCGCGCCCTCGACCGGCTCGTGCAGCACGAAGCCGCGCTCGGTCTGGACCGGGCCGCCGAAGTACACGGGAATGTGCAGCAGCGGCTCGATGTCGAGCTTCAGGTCGATGCGGCTGAACAGCGATTCGAGGTCGATGTCGGTGGGACGATTGATGACGAGGCCGAGCGCACCGCGCTCGCTGTGATCGCAAAGATAGACCACCGTTCCCGAAAACGTCGGATCCGCCATGTTCGGCATGGCGATCAGGAACTGGTTGGTGAGATTGATGCGATCGGAAGGCTTTGACATGGTTTGAATTTTAGCAAAGACGCCGCGACCTGACCGGGCCGCGATCAACAAGCAACGCCGCGCGACGCTGGCAATGACGCGCGCGGATCACATGGCACTCTAACACGCGCGCGGGCGCTGTCGGCAGCGTGTTGCCGGCCCGCGCGGCAAGGGTTGCCGCCGCGATCGCGCCCCGTTGCGCGTCAGGTCCGGCCGAGCGCCGTGCCAAGCGCCTCGGACACCGCGGTCAGGTCCGGCGGCGCCACCCCCGCGGCGATCTTCAGCAGCGCGCCGCGCAGCATGTCGGATGCGCGGCGGTGCGCGTCGAGCCCGCCGCCGGCGAGCGGCACGCCGTGCGCGGCACGGCGCCACGCGAGCCCGATCGTATCGGCCAGCAGCGCCGCGTGACCGAGCCCGAGCGCGCATGCGGCCGTGCCGACCCGGTAGGCGGCCGCGGATGCGCGCCAGGCAGCCCCCGCATCGGCCGCCGCCGGATCGACGGCGAGGTCGGCCATCGACGCGTCGGCCGTCTGCAGGAAATCCTCATACGCGTGCGCGTTGACGGTCACGACACCGAGCATGCGGGTGGGGGCCGCCGCGACCGCATCACGCTCGGCCCGCGCGGCGTCGGCTTCCCACAGCGCCTCGGACGCGGGCGTGCCGGCGACGTGCCAGTCCACGGTCAGTCCATAGTCGTGCAGCACGTCGACGAGCGCGACGTCTTCCGCGGCCGCACCGAACAGCGCGAAATCGCGCCACAGCAGCGCGGCCGTCTCGCGCACGAGCGCCGGCGGCGCGCTGCGCCTGCCCTGCGCGTGCTCGCCGAGCAGCAGGTTGGTCCGCGCGAGAAAACGTTTCAGTTCGGGCGCGGCGCTGGCGCGCAGCGCGCGCAGGCACGCGGCGGCGAGCCGCCAGAAGTCGTACGGCGCGTCGTCGGCCAGCGCGGTCAGGGTCGTATCGAGTTCGTCGAGCGCCCCGTCCGGCGTGCCGTGCGGCGCGCGCAGCACGCCGAGCAGCGCCTGCTCGTAACGGGCCCGCGCCCGGCTCGCGAATGCGTCGGGCAGCGCGCGCAGCGTCGCCGGTGGCATTGCGCGCCCGACGAGCGCCAGCACGTCGAGCGGCACGCTCGCGTGCAGGTCGGCCGCGCTTTGCGCGCGCAGCGCACGGAAATGGTCGAACAGGAGGGGCGAACAGGCCAGCTCGCGCAGATTGTGACGCTCGACCGCCGCGCGGAAATCGCGCAGCGCGAGGCGCCAGACGGCGGAAGCCGGTTCGGCGGCGGCAAACGGCGCCGCGGCGGCCAGTTGCCCGGCGAATCGGGCGGCCGGCAGCCAGCCGGCCTCCGCCAGCACGGCGGCGGCGGCCGACAGCGGCGCGGCCGCGTCGTCGTGACGCTCGAATGCGTCGGCGGCCGCCGCGAGCCACGCGTCGGCCGCGGGCACAGCCCCGCCGCGCGGGTTGGGCAGTGCGTCAGGGTGGGGAACGTTCGCCGGATCGGACGTCATGGACACGCGCGCCTGTCATCGTCAAGCCGCTCGCGCCGGCCGCGGCGCGCAAGCGCCGGGCAACCGCGAGGCCGGAGCGGTGTGTCCGTGGGCCAAGGGTCCGGTCAGATCTGGACCATCTCGAAGTCTTCCTTGCGCGCGCCGCATTCGGGGCACGTCCAGTTGATCGGGACGTCTTCCCAGCGCGTGCCCGGGGCGATGCCCTCTTCGGGCAGCCCGGCTTCTTCGTCATAAATCCAGCCACAAATCAGGCACATCCAGCTCTTGTATTCCATCTTAAGCCGCGTCGGGGAAAAGTCGGTAAATTCGGGAGCCATGATGGTACCGTGTCGGGGCCGGACTGCCTAGCAATCGCAATGGAGTACGGCAACTACGTTGCGCTGCGCTAAAAATTCCGTCGTGCGGGCCGGATTCCGCCGCATAATGGCTGGAAAGTGCGGCCTGCCGGGCAACACAGGGCCAACACGCCCACTTCGCCTCGCCGTCCGCAGCTCCGTCGCTTCCCCGTTTTTTTCTTGCCCCATTTTTACATGTCCAGCAACGCCCCTCCGATCGTCCTCACCTTCGGCCTGTCCGATCCCACCGGCGGCTCCGGCCTCCAAGCCGATCTGATGACCCTGGCGAGCATGGGCTGTCACGGCGTGTCCGTCCTGACGGGCTATACCGTGCGCGACTCCGCCGCCTGCGACGAAGTGACCGGTCTCGATCCCGATGTCGTCGCCGCCCAGGCCCGCATGCTGCTCGAGGACATGCCGGTTGCCGCATTCAAGATCGGTGCGGCGACGCGCGCGGAAGTCGTGAGCGCGATCGCCGAAGTGGTCGCCGACTACGACGGCGTGCCGCTCGTGCTCGCACCGGACTTCACGCTCGACGACGAGCACGTGCTCGCCGCCGACGACCTGCGCGAATCGATCGCCGACCTGCTCGCGCCGCAGACGACGCTGCTGGTCGCCGACCACGCGACGCTGATCGCGCTCGCGCAGCCGGACGGCGATGCCGAGGCGCCGAATCTCGACGCGGCCGTGTCGCACCTGCTGTCGCAGGGCTGCGAGTACATCCTGTCGTCGGAGACGGGCTCGCACCGGCTCGTCAATACGCTGTACGGCGAGGAAGGCCAGCTTCGCGAAGACATGTGGGATCGCTCACCGCATCGGCTGATGGGCATCACCGACACGCTCGGCGCGGCGATCGCGGCACTGCTCGCGAACGGCCAGGAACCGCCCGAAGCGGTGCGCGAAGCGCAGGAATACCTGTACCAGGCCGTCCGCGACGCGTTCCGGCCCGGCATGGGCGCGTACCTGCCCGACCGGTTCTTCTGGGCCCGCAGCAACGATGATGCGGACACGCCGCCGGCCGTGAAGGCCGATCCGGTGCCGAGGACGTCGCACCGCCATTGAGTTGCCTGGGGCGGCCGGAGTTTGAGCGATCAAACTCCGGCCGCCTTTCATGTCGTCTCAGCAATACACATCCCGCATCGGCAAATCGACGCTGATGCACGCAGTAGATCGACAACAACCACCTGCTCGGCGCAACCCCCTCCCAACGTTCGATTTCCCGCCCTGCGCAGCCCAAGATCCGATCCGTCGACCCGCGCGATCCCGCCCATTCAGTTATCGCAACCGAATCCGCGTTCGCGCCTGCCCTACTCATATCGATTCTCGGCTGACCGATGGCGTGGCGTCGTACTTTTCAACGCACAATCGCGCCGAAAATCGAACCGGTCCAATAGATTGGCCGCCAAGCGCAATGCTAGGGTTCAGTTCATTCAATATGACCGATGAAAAGGAGCATGCGATGGCGCAGGACATTTTCCTGAAACTAACCGGCATCAGAGGTGAATCTCGAGATGCAGCTCATCCTGACGAAATCGAGGTATTGGCGTGGGATTGGTCCGCCGACCAGACATCTACCACGCGCTCAGGGACAGGCAGCATTGGAGGCAAGTGCACGGCCAACGATCTGACTATCGAGCACTATGTCGATCGCGCATCGCCAATCCTCATGCTGCATTGCCTGAAAGGGAATCATATTGAGAACGCCATTCTGGTCGCGCGCAAGACCGGCCGCATGCCGCTCGAGTACCTGAAGATCACGCTGGATGACGTACTGATCACGCGAATCAATTCAGTCGCCAATTTCAACATGGCGCGGCCACGAGAGGAAGTCCAACTCTCATTCGCCCGCATTCGGCAGGAGTATGTTGTTCAGAACGCCCGAGGCGGGAGCAGCGGAACGGTCGCGGCAGAATACGACATCAGAACCGGCAAAGCGACCTGAGAACCGGAGACAGTCATGCTTTTCATTTCAAAGCAGGGCCATGTCGATGCCGAACGCGTGATCGTCAAAATATATTCATCCATCGAACGAGGGCCGATGGAACACGTGAACGAAATCGTCGTCCATCAAACCGGAGGCGCCACTGTCTCGAGCACTTTCAATAGCTATAGCAACACCGCGCACGTACCGAACGGTGCCCACTTCCTGATCGACAAGGATGGCACGATCTATCAGACCGCCTCCCTGAACAGAATCACCAATCACGTCGGCAAATTGCAGTCACGTTGCATCACCACACTCAAATGCCCGACTGCGGACCTCCGGGCGGCTAGGCGTGCGTATCAGACCGGTCCCGCTGAATCTCATCGCCACGAATCCCGGAAAGCATTTCGGATCGCTATCCGTCCAACTCGGACGCAATCGGAATCGAGCTTGTCGGCATGTACTACCCCGACGAGAAAACTGCGGAACTGGTCTACGAAAACGTCACTGCCGAACAGAATGCATCGCTCAAATGGCTGGTTCGCGAATTGTCGGAGACGCTGAACGTCGAGATGAGTGAGGTATATCGGCATCCGGAAGTCGGGCGCAAGAACGCAACCGAGGCTAGCACGGCACGCTGGGAGTAACGTCATGAATCTAGCCAGATGTGCCGCCGCAGTTGCGTTGTGCGTCCCGATCACCATCTGCAAGGCCAGAGGGGTAAGTGCCGTGACAGTCGAGCAATCCGGCCAGACGTCGAACCCGGACGATCCGCTCACAAAGGAGGCGTGCAGGAACTTCACACCAACCGTCGATCAACTGAAGCGATTCTTTTCGCGAGCAGCGCCGATTGACGGCAAGTTTGTGGTCCACGATTACTACTCGCCCTGCCATTCGAGCGGCACCGTTTCGTTCCCGGACGGTAGTTCGGGGACGTGGCGCGTCTACTCCGGCGGCACCGCGTCACTAACGTGGGCCTCCAGCGGTGACACGGCCTATCTCTACAATGGCCGTCACAACGGCTGGCATGATCCGTTTGCGTGTAGCTATGGCCTTCACGACAACGATGACGACGCTTCGTGCTACCTGCCGGGCTTCTAATCCCGATCACCCCGGAGCACCAATAAAAAAAGACCCGCATCGCTGCGGGTCTTTTCTTTTGGCTGGAACGCGCATCGCTGCGCGTTCCGGACACCATCGACCGAAGTCGATTACATGTCCATGCCCATGCCGCCCATGCCGCCCGGCATGCCGCCCGGCATCGGTGCGTCTTCCTTCGGCAGTTCTGCGACAGCTGCGTCCGTCGTCAGCAGCAGGCCTGCAACCGAAGCTGCGTTCTGCAGTGCGGTGCGCGTGACCTTGGTCGGGTCGACGACGCCGGCTTCAACCATGTCGACGTACTCGCCCGTTGCTGCGTTGTAGCCGTAGTTGCCCGTGCCTGCAGCCACTGCCGCCACGACGACGCTCGCCTCTTCGCCACCGTTCGTGACGATCTGGCGCAGCGGCTCTTCCATTGCGCGCAGCACGATCTTGATGCCGGCGTTCTGGTCGGCGTTCGCGCCGGTCAGGCCTGCGATCGCGGTGCGAGCGCGGATCAGCGCAACGCCGCCGCCTGCCACGATGCCTTCTTCCACAGCTGCGCGCGTCGCGTGCAGTGCGTCTTCGACACGTGCCTTCTTTTCCTTCATTTCGACTTCGGTCGCAGCACCGACCTTGATCACTGCCACGCCGCCGGCCAGCTTGGCCACGCGCTCTTGCAGCTTTTCACGGTCGTAGTCCGACGTCGCTTCTTCGATTTGCGTGCGAACTTGCTTCACGCGCGCTTCGATGTTCACGGCTTCGCCTGCGCCGTCGATGATCGTCGTGTTTTCCTTGCCCACTTCGATGCGCTTCGCCTGGCCCAGTTCTGCCAGCGTTGCCTTCTCGAGCGTCAGGCCGGTTTCTTCCGCGACGACTTGACCGCCGGTCAGGATCGCGATGTCTTCCAGCATGGCCTTGCGGCGATCGCCGAAGCCCGGCGCCTTGACCGCAACGGTCTTCAGGATGCCGCGGATGTTGTTGACGACCAGCGTTGCGAGCGCTTCGCCTTCGACGTCTTCAGCGATGATCAGCAGCGGACGGCCAGCCTTCGCGACTTGCTCGAGCACCGGCAGCAGATCACGGATGTTCGACACCTTCTTGTCGTGCAGCAGCACGAACGGGTTGTCGAGGACGGCGACTTGCTTGTCCGGGTTGTTGATGAAGTACGGCGACAGGTAGCCGCGGTCGAACTGCATGCCTTCGACGACGTCGAGCTCGTCGGCGAGCGACTTGCCGTCTTCGACGGTGATCACGCCTTCCTTGCCGACCTTGTCCATCGCTTCAGCGATGCGATCGCCGATCGACGTGTCGCTGTTCGCCGAGATCGAGCCGACCTGTGCGATTTCCTTGTTCGTCGTGCACGGCTTGCTGATCTTCTTCAGCTCTTCGACAGCCGCTGCGACTGCCTTGTCGATGCCGCGCTTCAGGTCCATCGGGTTCATGCCCGATGCGACGTACTTCATGCCTTCGCGAACGATCGATTGCGCGAGGACGGTTGCCGTCGTCGTGCCGTCGCCTGCGTTGTCGCTGGTCTTGGAAGCTACTTCCTTGACCATTTGCGCGCCCATGTTCTGGAGCTTGTCCTTCAGCTCGATTTCCTTCGCGACCGACACACCGTCCTTGGTGACCGTCGGGCCGCCGAAGCTGCGCTCGAGCACGACGTTGCGGCCCTTCGGACCCAGCGTGACCTTGACTGCGTTGGCGAGAATGTTCACGCCTTCGACCATCTTCGAACGGGCGGAATCGCCGAATACGACGTCTTTAGCTGCCATCTTCTAACTCCTTGAATTCTTGGGAATATGTACCGTCAGTGGACGCTTACTTCGCGTTGACCACGGCCATGATGTCTTCTTCGCGCATGACCAGCAGCTCCTGGCCGTCGACCTTGACGGTCTGGCCAGCGTACTTGCCGAACAGCACGCGATCGCCGACCTTCACGTCGAGCGCGATCGGCGCGCCCTTGTCGTCGCGCTTGCCCGGGCCGACCGCGAGGATCTCGCCTTGATCCGGCTTCTCAGCGGCAGCTTCGGGGATCACGATGCCCGAGGCGGTCTTGGTTTCCTGATCCAGGCGCTTGACGATCACGCGATCGTGCAAAGGACGAAGGTTCATATTCACTCCTCTCTTGACTGAGATTGAAGAACGCTTAGGGAATCTGCCCGGCGGGTCGCCCGGCAGAGAATTGTTAGCACTCTCGTGCAGCGAGTGCTAATTATATGGACGGGTTTTGACAAATTCAAGAAGGGGAGCCAGAGGTTTTTTCGCGCGGGACGAGGCGGCGGGAAAACGGGGAGGAAAGATGAAAAACCCTTTAAAAACAATCAAATAGACATCAACCCAGCGCTCCGGCTGCGGGCACGATGCGGGAAATCCCGACCATCGCATCGGTTTGACCCGGGGTAAGCACCGAGTTCCGCGGACGTCCGGCATCGGGTGAAAAAGCCTGCTTGCGCGCCGCCAGGGGCGCAAAAGCCCGGCGCCGGATCGTCACATGTCGGGGCAGCCCGCGACCGGCTGGAACGTCCGGCCGTCGGTCTCGACCGTCGCGCCGAGCAGACGCGCGAGACCTTTCGCGCCTTCGCGCATCACGACGTCGTGATTCCAGACGAACAGCGGGCGCGCGACCGGCGCCAGCCAGTTCATCCAGCGCTCGCGCGTACGGATGTGCCAGTCGTAGCGCACGACGGTGCGCGTGCCGTCGCCGGCGAAGGACCAGCAGCCGTCGCCTTCGATCGCGCCGCTCGCGCGGCCTTCGAGCACATGCGGCCGCTCGACGCGCAGCACGCGCATGTCGAAGGTCAGCCGGTACGGCAACGCGCCTTTCCACGTGTATCGCTGCAGTGCGCCGACGCCGCGCGCATCGCCGCGCTCGATCTCGACGGTCCGCACGGCCGCCTTCCACCAGTCGGGCCAGCGGTCGACCTGGTAGATCGCGTCCCACACCGCCGCGAGCGGCGCGTCCACGCGCCACGTCGTCGAAAACCGGTATTCCGCCATGCAGCCTCCGGCACGAGTCGGGATCAGGGATCAGGGTGCGAAAAAGCGGGCGGGAAACGCGACGTCGATTTCGACGTCGTCGAGCGTCACCGTTTCGAGCGGCGCACCGTCGTCGTCCCCGAAGCTGACGACCTTCAGCGGAAAGCCGTCCTGGGTGTCCAGCCACAGCCGGTAGCGATGCACGCCACCGACCACGTGCGCGGGCGCGCCCGTCACCGACACGCGCAGCGTGGCGCGGCCGCCGATGGTTTCCTCGCCTTCCGTCACCGTCGCGCCGCCCTGCTGCAGCGCATGCACGTTGCGCAGCAGCTCGCCGACGTCCGACCGGTCGACGCGATGGCCGCTGCGGTCGCGCAGGAGCGGATTGGACGGCGACAGCGTCAGCGCGGGCGGCGCATGCTCGCCGAACGGGCGCAGCCGGACCTTGCCGGCGCCGGGATCGTACGCGAGCACCGCGCCGTGATGCGGGGACACGAAGTCCATCCTGACGAAACCGGGTTTCAGGTATGCATAGTGGAATTCGGCGTGCTCGCCGCTTCGCGCCGACGAGCGGATCGTCGCGCGGTACGAGTGGACCTGGTCGAAATGCGTCTGCGCGACGGTCACGGGGTCGGCTGTCATGCTCGCTCCTATCAGGCTCGCGGCCAGCAACGCGGCGATCATGGCGCCGCCTCGACGTCGAGCACGCCCTCCATCCCGCGCTCGCGATGGCTGCGCAGGAACAGCAGCCGATGCGTGCAATAGTAGGCGAAGCGCCCGGGCGCCGTCGGCGTGAAGCGCAACGTGCGCGGCGTCGTGCCGAGTTCGGTGTGCACCGCGATGCCGGCCTGCGGCGCGTCGATCTTGAAACTGTGCGGCACGACACCCGGTTCGGCCGATACGGTCAATTCGACCGGCACGTGCGCGCGGACGATCACGTGGTTCGGACGAAAGAAATAGCTGCCGCCAACGATCGCCACCCGCTGCACGCCGTCGGCGTCGACCGGCACGCGCACCGGGGCATCGCCGTCCGCCCGCGTGAGCCCGGCGTTTGCCGCGAGCACCGCCACCACCATCGCCACCCTCGCCGTCTTCACGTTCATCTTCTGCTCCCTGTCGATGCCGCGCGCGTCACCCCTTCCATGCTTCGGTCGGGCCGCCGAGCGCGCCGCAGGCTTCGATCGCGAGCTCGCGCAGGCGTCGTTCGTCGCCTCGGCCGGACAGCGCATAACCCATGCCGCGATCCGACCAGAAATACGTATGGCGGCCGTCGGCCGACATCGCCTGGGGCGCGAGGCGCCGCGCATCGTAGGCCGTCATGTAGAGCGTCACGCGCTTGCCGTCCGCGCGCTGGTACATGAGTTGTGCCGCCGGTCCCGCGTCGCCCGGCAGCAGCCGGCCGCCCAGCAATGCATAGCCATATTCGTCGAGCGACGGCGCGCGCACCGGCCGCCCGAGACGCGCGGACAGCCACGCGGCAAGGCGCGCCGGATCGCGTGCGTCGACCTCGACCGGGTGGTCCCGATCGGCGGCGTACACGGAGTACGCGACATCCGCGCGCGCGGCGAATGCCGGCTCGGCGCCGAACATCGTCCAGCCCGCGTGCAGCGCGATGCCGATCACCAGCCCGGCCGCCAGCCCCGCGAACGCATACGCAAGGCCACGCCAGCGTGGCGCGCGCCGCTGCACGAACAGCGCGGGTGCGGCAGCCGGCAGCGGGAACAGCGCGTGCAACGCATCGCGCTGCGCGCCGTAATGCGCGAACCGGTCGGCTTCATCCGGATCGGACCGCAGCCGCTCGAGCACCTCGCGGCGCTCCTGCCCGGACAGCTCGCCGTCCAGCAGCGCCGACAGCAGCTGGGCCGACACGGCATCGTCCCGATCGTTCGAAGGTTTGCGCGGATCGTCGTCGTCCATCATGTCTTCCCGATCACCCGTAACGTGGCCGCACTGTGCGCCGGCGGCTCGCCGGACAGCAGCGCACGCATCTGTTCACGCGCCCGCGACAGCCGCGACATCACCGTCCCCACCGGCACGCCGAGCACCTGTGCGGCGTCGCGGTAGCTCAACTCCTCGAGCGCAACCAGCAGCAGCACCTCGCGCTGCTCGACCGGCAGCCGGTACAGCGCACGCTGCACGTCGCGCAGCAGCAGGCCGCCGATCTCGTCACTCGGCGCGGCCATCGTCTGCCATGGCGCGGTCGCATCGTCGACCGCGATCTCGCGCCGCGCGCGCAACTGGTCGATGAAGCGGTGGCGCAACAGCGTCAGCAGCCACGCGCGCAGGTTGCTGCCGTCGCGCGGCGGCCGGTTCAGCGCGCGCTCGAGCGTGTCCTGCACGAGATCGTCCGCCCAGGCCCGGTCGCCCGTCAGCGCACGCGCATACCGCGTGAGATGCGGCAGCCACACCAGCAGGTCCGATTCGTAGCTCATCCGGGTGCCCTGCGCGTCGCCGCGCCGTCAGTCCGTCGGTCCGTCAGTTCTCAGGGGCGCGCGACGTGCCACATGCCGCCAATCCCGTCGCCGCCCGCGTCCCCGGCCTTGCGGTCCATCTTCCAGCGATACAGCGGACGGCCGTGGTACGCCCATTGCTTCTTGCCGTCGTCGCGCGTGACGAGGCTCAGTGCACCCGACGCCTTGTCGTATCCGTCGGCGAGCGCCGGCGGCCAGTTGGCCGCGCAGGTGCCGGTGCACGTACTCTTGCCCGGCGCGTCGTGATCGAACACGTACAGCGTCATGTGATCTTCGTCGACCAGTTTCCCGTCACCGGCTTGCGGCGGCTCGGCGGCCGCGGGCCGCGCGATCGCGGCGGTCAGCGCGATGGCGAACAGCATCGTCTTCATTCCCGTTCTCCTTGGCATGGCATCACGGCACGGCGCCGCCGGACGGGACGTCGACTTCGTCATGGCCATTATCCCGCTGTCCGGCTGCGCCGCGACTCGGTATGTAAACGGACGGATCCGGCCGGTTATTCCATTCCGCCCCGCAATTCAGCGTCATTCCTCCTATGAAATACATCAGGAACCCAAAGAAAACGCGGCATGACAGTACTGTCATGCCGCGTCGTGCGACCCGTTGCGCGCGGCAGGCGATGGACCGCCGCCGCGCGTTCCGGCCGGTTACTTCGGCAATGCGCCCGTCACCGCCTGCAGCAGCGTCGACACCGGTGCGAGCGGGTTGTTCGCCGAGGTGTTGCCCGAGTGCGGCGTGACCGACAGGCTCGGCGTGGAACCCAGCGCCGTGCCCAGCGTCGTGCCGACCGCATTGACGACCGTCGCCGTCGCGTTGCCGCCCGTCGACAGCAGCGAACCGGCTGCGCCCGCCGCGCTGCCCGCCGCGCTCGCGCCCGAGCCGAGCAGGCTGCCGCCCGCTGCAGCCGTCGAACCGGCCGCGCCCGACAACGCGCCGGCCGCCTGCCCAAGGGCCGCCGGACCGTTCGCGAGGGCACCCGTCACCGAACCGAGCGCACCGCTCAACGCGCCGGCCGGGTTGCTGCCGCCGGTCAGACCGCTGACGAGGTTCGTGATCGGCGCGATCGGGCTTGCGCCCGACAGCGTGCCGACGACCTGGTTCACGACACCCTGCACCGGCGCCAGCGGGTTCGTGCCGCCGAGGTTGCCCAGCGCGCCCGTCACCGAGCTGACCGCGTTGCTCAGTGCGCCGGCCGGGTTGCTGCCGCCGAGCGTGCCGACGACCTGGTTCACGACGCCTTGCACCGGCGCCAGCGGGTTCGAGCCGCCGAGATTACCGAGTGCGCCCGTGACCGAACTGACCGCGTTGCTCAAAGCGCCGGCCGGGTTGCTGCCGCCGAGCGTGCCGACGACCTGGTTCACGACGCCCTGTACCGGCGCCAGCGGGTTCGTGCCGCCGAAGCTGCCGAGCGCCCCCGTCACCGAGTTCACCGCGTTCGTCAGCGCACCGGCCGGGTTGCCGTTGCCGAGCGTGCCGGCGAGTTGCGTGACGGCGCCTTGCACCGGTGCCAGCGGGCTCGACGCGCCGCCGATGCTGCCGAGCGTGCCCGTGATCGTATTGACCGCATTGCTCAGCGCACCGGCCGGATTGCCGCCGCCCAGCGTGCCCGTGACCTGGTCGACGACGTGCTGGATCGGCGTCAGCGGGTTCGCGCCGCCGCCGACGTTGCCCAGTGCGCCTGTGACCGTGCCGAGTGCGCCAGTCACCGCGCTGCCCGGGTTGCCGCCGCCAAGCGCACCCGTTACTTGATTCGCCACACCCTGAACCGGCGCAAGCGGATTCGCACCGCTGCCGAGGGTGCCCAGTGCGCCTGTGACCGTGCCGAGGGCACCAGTCAATGCACCTGCCGGGTTGCCGCCACCGAGCGCCCCCGTCACTTGATTGACGACACCTTGCACCGGCGCGAGCGGCGTCACGGCGCCGCTACCGCCGCCGACCGCGCCTTGCAGCGCGTTCACCGCACCCGATAACGCCTGCGCCGGATTGCCCAGCGACGTCTGAATCCCGCCCGCCCCGCCCGCCGCCACGGTGACCGAACCCAGCGGCGACGTACCGGTCGCGGCCAGCCCGATCGATACGCCATTCGTCGACGGATTCACGATCACTTGCGGAATCGGCAGCGCATCGAGCGTCCCCCCCATTGCCGAACCCGAAGCCAGTACCCCGAACACCGTCGCGACCGACAGCGCCACACCCGTCAATTTAAGATTTTTTCCCATCCTTACCCCATCTCGGTTGGCACTACGTTGATAAAGCATGGGGACGGAGTGCACGAAGCGTGCCACCCCGATAAAACGGAATGATTCGTTGGCCTATTGCAGGCCAATAACGGTCTTATATGGATTTCCGGGCAAATAAATGGAGCGCGCAGCCCAAATCATCTGACGATAAAAGCGTCTGCAGCACGGATGTAACGTAACGTTTGCGAGGCCCGAAGTAACGTGTTCCGGTACATTCCAGGTCACATCGGAACGCCCGTTGCGAAGCGTCGCCGGATTGCCCGGACGGGCCGCCTGCTTCGCATTTTCATTTTCATGAAAATGTGTTAATAAATCGCTCGTTTTTCTGATTTTCTTATTTCGCGATTTCTTTCCGACCTATTACGCAGATCATTTCCAGGCGCATGATTTTTGATTATGCGGAAAGCCGAATGAAAAATTGTGACGGCCGCACGTGCGGCGGCCGTCATGTCGCAACGGGCTCAGCCGAAGCGCGCGGGTCGGTACGGATGAGGATCGATGTAGGTCGGCGCGCCCGTCATCATCTCGGCGAGCAGACGCCCGGTCGCGGGGCCGAGCGTGAGTCCGTGGTGGCAGTGGCCGAACGCGAACCACAGATGACGATGACGCGGCGCAGGCCCGATCACCGGCCGCATGTCGGGCGTGCACGGCCGCATCCCGAGCCACGGCGCCGGATCGAGGCGCTCGCCGATGCCGAACGCGTCCCGCGCCAGCGGCTCGGCACGCGCGAGCTGCACGCCGGTCGGCGGCGCGCCGCGCAACGCGATCTCGACACCCGTCGTGAGCCGCAGGCGGCCGCCCTCCATCGGCGCGACGACGAAACCTTCCTCGGTATCGCATACGGGCACGTTCAGCGGCATGCGGGTCGGCCGGTAATGCATGTGATAGCCGCGCTTCGCGCGCAACGGAATCCGGTAGCCGAGCGGCGCGAATACGTGATCGGACCACGGCCCGAGCGCGACCACGGCCGACCGGGCCGCGATCGGCCCATGTACGGTATCGACCTGCCAGCCGTCGCGCACCTGCGCGAGCGTCGTCGCGTCGCCGCGCACGAACGTGCCGCCATCGCGTTCGAACAGCCGCGCATATGCCTTCGTGAGCCCCCCGGGGCTCGACACGGTCTTCGGGTCCTGCCAGTGGAATGCCCCGCAGAATGCGTCGCCGATGCCGGGCTCGCGTTCGCGCAACGCACGCGCGTCGAGCACGCTCATCCGCAATCCGTGCGCGGCGGCCACCCGCTGCTGCGCGCGCGTTTCCGCGTCGAACAGCGCGGGCGAACGGAACGCCTCGATCCACCCGCCGTCATGCACGAGCGGTTGCGCGTCGGTGCGTGCGAGCAGCGCGTCGTGCTCGACGACGCTCGCCGCGACCAGCGGCAGCATGTCACGCGCGGCGGCTGCGAGCCGCTGAGGCGACGATTCGCGCCAGAAGCGCGCGAGCCAGCCCGCATACGCGGGCAATGCCTTGTAATCCCAATAGAGATCGACCGAGCGGTTGCGCGCGTAGCGCAGCAGCGTGCCGAGCCGGCGCGGGAACGCGTACGGCACGACCGACGAGCGCTCGATCAGCCCCGCATTGCCGTGACTCGTTTCCTCGCCGGGCGGGCGCCGGTCGACGAGCGCGACGCGCAGCCCGCGATCCTGCAGATGCAGCGCCGACGACACGCCGACGATGCCGGCCCCCAGAACGATGACGTCGAAATCCATGCTTCCCCGTACTGCGTCGAGATTCGGTGCGACGCGCGCCGGCACCGCGGCCGGCGCGCGGCCAGGCTTACTTCGCGACGATGTCGCGCTTGAAGTACTTCTGCGACAGCGCGCTCAGCGTGCCGTCCTTCTTCAGCGCGTCGAGCGCGCCGACGATCTTCGCCTGCAGCGCCTTGTCGCCCTTGCGCATCCCGAAGCCCGTACCTTCGCCGAGGGTCGCGGGATCCTTCAACGGCTCGCCGACGATCTGGTAGTCGCGGCCGGCCGGCTTGTCGAGGAAACCGTCCTGCGCGGTCTGCGCTTCCTGCACGGCCGCGTCGAGACGACCCGCGACGAGATCGGCATAGATCTGGTCCTGATCCTGATACGACACGACATCCACGCCCGCGTTGGCCCAGTGCGCCTTCAGGAAATCCTCCTGCGACGAGCCCTGCAGCACGCCGACGTGCTTGCCGCGCAGGCCTGCAGCATCGGGCCGCAGCGGCGAACCGCGATGCGCCACCATCACGATCGGCACCACGTAGATCGCCGGCGTGAAATCGATGCTCTGCTTGCGCTTCGCGGTGATGTTCATCGCCGAATTGATCGCGTCGAACTTGCGCGCCTGCAGCGCCGGGATCAGCCCGTCGAACGCATTCTCGACCCACACGCACTTCATGTTCAGCTTCGCGCAGACCGCGTTGCCGACGTCGACGTCGAAACCCTGCAGCTGGCCGGCCGGCGTCTTGCTCTCGAACGGCGGATAGGCGGCTTCGATCCCGAAGCGCAGCGTGGTCTGTTCCGCGTGGGCCGTGACGGCCGCGCACGCAAGCGCCGCGACGGCGCAGAGGGAAAGCTTCCAGTTCATGGGATGTCCTTCGATTCCGGATTGAGGCGATGAAGACCGGTCGCGCGACGCCGTCGCCGTCGCCGTCGCCGGGCGTCGGGCGTCGGGCGTCGGGCGTCGGATCGGCATGCTATGCAGCCGGCCGCCGTGCGGCAGACACGCTGGTCTGCACGCAAAATATAGACTCTTAGTCTACTATAGACTATAGGGGATACGATAATCCCGGCGCGCACGTAGTCCATCGAACAGCCGTCGCCAACCTGAAACATCATTGATTTATCTATGTTTTTCCCACGACGCGCAATGCAATCCGGTCCTGAAAAGAAAAATTCACCAGACTTCTTTTGTCTATATTAGACTTTTAGTCCATCACAGACGCCGCCGGACGCCCTCTTTCGAGACTGTCCTGTCCGGCCCAGACCGGAGAAGTCCCATGACGCAACCCACCCCGACCCTGCCGCTGACCGTCGACGACGCCGCGGTGCGCGCGGCGCTGCCGTCGCTCGACGTGCTCGGCACGCTGCGCCGCATGTTCGGGTCGCTCGCGTCGGCCCGCGCGGTGCAGCCGCCGCAAACCCTCACGCTGTTCCCCGAGCAGGCCGGCGATTTCATCACATATCTCGGCGCGCTCGCCGACGATCAGGTGTTCGGCGCGAAGCTGTCGCCGTACGTCGTGACGGGCGGCAAACCCATCGTCACCGCATGGACCGCGCTGATGTCGATGCGCACCGGCCAGCCGCTGATGTGGTGCGACGCGGGGCAGCTGACGGTCGAGCGAACGGCCGGCACGACGGCGCTCGCGGTCGACTGCCTCGCGCCGCGCGACGCGCGCCGGCTCGCCGTGATCGGCACGGGCGCGGTCGGCCTCGCGCATCTGCGCCACACGGCGGCACTGCGCGACTGGGCATCGATCAGCGTCCATTCGCCCGCGCTGGCCGGCGACCCATCGCTGCAAGCGACGCTCGCGCGGATCGATCCGCGCGCGCGCCCGGCCGCCAGCATCGAGGCGTGCGTGCGCGACGCGGACGTCGTGATGCTGTGCACGTCGTCGGGCACGCCGGTGCTCGCCGACGGCATGCTAACGCGCCCCGCTCTCGTCACGTCGATCAGCACCAACGTCGCGCGCGCACACGAGATCCCGCCCGCATGGTTGCCCGACATGGACGTGTACTGCGACTACCGCGACACGACGCCCGCGAGCGCGGGCGAAATGCAGATCGCGGCGGACGGGCACGGCTGGACGCCCGAGCGGATCGTCGGCGACCTGCCCGCGCTCGTCGCCGGCACCTGCGCGGCGCCGTCGCGCACGCGTCACGCGTTCTTCCGCTCGATCGGCCTCGGGCTCGAGGACATCGCGATCGCACACGCGCTGTACACGCATCTGACGCGCGCATGAGCAGCACGCGCTCGCGGGACCGATACAATGGCGCAACCGCCGCGGCGGCGGCGCGCGGGCGCACGGACGAGCCGGTCGACGGCACGCCGGCGCGCCGCGCCGACGCACCGTCCGGCCTCCGCTCACCCGAGATGGCGATTCCGATGCGCAAGAAGCAATCCCCCGTCAAAGACCTGCTGCTCACCCGCTACGCACCGATCGCCGATGGCATCGCGGCGCTGTTCTTCCCGTATGCGGAAGTCGTGATCCACGACCTGCACGACCAGACCGTGCTGTATCTCGCGAACAACCTGTCGAAGCGCGAGGTCGGCGACGACTCGGCGCTCGAGGAAATCGATCATTCGGCGCGCGAGCGCGTGATCGGCCCGTACGAGAAGCTGAACTGGGACGGCCGGCGGATGCGTTGCGTGAGCAACGTGCTGTTCGACGACGAAGGCCACCCGGCCGGAATGATGTGCATCAACTTCAATATCGCGGTGTTCGACGATGTGCGCGCGACGCTCGACGTGTTCATCAAGGGTGCGGGCATCGTCGCGCAACCCGATGAACTGTTCCGCGACGACTGGCAGGAACGCATCAACACGTTCCTGCACGGCTGGCTGCGCGACCGGCAGGTCGGCTTGAACGGCCTCACGCGCGAGCACCGGCGCGAACTCGTCGAGGCGCTGTACGCGGAAGGCGCGTTCCGCGGCAAGAGCGCCGCGAACTACGTCGCGAACGTGCTCGGGATGGGGCGCGCGACCGTCTACAAGCACCTGAAGCATCTGAAGGAAACGCAGGGCGACGCGTAAGCGGCAAGCGCCGCGGGCTGGGGCGCCAAACCTGCTGCCGTCGGCATCGCCACCGGCAATCGCTCCGGTACTCACCATCCGTGTCCACGCCTCGTGATACGTCGGGGCCGGCCCGTTCCGCCCGGGCAAGGGCACGACGAAGCGTCAAAGCAAAAAATGATATAGTCCCGGTTACATTTATTTGCCGCCCCGGACCGCCGATGACGACCACCCCTGCCCCGACTGCCCGCCCGACCCTGATCGTCGAAATCTGGTCCGACCTGATCTGCCCGTGGTGCTGGATCGGCAAGCGCCGCTTCGACGAGGCGCTCGCCGCGTTCGCACACGCCGAGCACGTCGACGTCGCGCTGCGCGCGTATCGGTTGATGCCGGGCCAGCCGGTCGAACCGGTCGAGGCGATGCTCGCGGGCAAGTACCGGATGTCGCCCGCGCAGGTCGACCAGATGCTGCGTCAGGTGACCGATGCGGCCGCGAGCGTCGGGCTCGGCTACGACCTGCCCGGCACGTTCGTCGGCGACACGCTCGACGGTCATCGGCTCGTGAAGCTCGCGGAAGCGACCGGCCGCGCGCACGCACTGACCGAGCGGCTGTACCGCGCATATTTCTGCGAGCACGGTTCGCTGTTCGACCACGCGGCGCTGATCGACTTCGCGGTCGAAGCGGGGCTCGAGCGCTCGGCCGTCGAAGCCGTGCTGCGCAGCGACGCCTACCGTGACGAAGTCGAGGCCGACATCGCGCGCGCCGCGCAGATCGGCGGACGCGGCGTGCCGCTGTTCGTGTTCGGCGGCCGCTACGCGGTGTCGGGCGCACAACCGGCCGACGTGTTCGCGCAGGCGCTCGAGCAGGCCTGGCGCGATGGCGCGCCCGAAGCCGTCAGCAGCGACGCGGCTGCCTGCGGCCCCGACGGTTGCGCACTCCCGCCGACCGCCTGACGGACCGCCCCCGCCGGACAGCAGCCAGGCGTGCCGCCCCGCGCCCATTCGGCCCCCGTCTCACCGCAGGCCGATGGACGGATCAGCCCGGATGGCGCTCGCGCAGTTCGCCGAACGTCGCGATGCGACCGGCCAGTGCACTGGCCGCAACGGTATACGGACTGGCCAACCAGACGTCGCCCGGACCGGAACGACCGGGAAAGTTGCGGTTGATGGCGCTGATCGTCACGTCCTCCCGGGTCGCCGATTGACCGGGGCCGCAGTTGGCACAGGCACCGCACCCCGGCATCACGAGCGTGACACCCGCCTGTTCGAACGTCGACATATAGCCACGCTCGATGCAATACTCGCGCACGTCCATGGTGCCGAACTGCAGGTACAACCGCGTATCGGGTGCCACGTTCATGCCGCGTTCGATACCCCATCTCAGCACTTCGTGATAGAAGTCGAAATCGGTTCGTTTGCCGGCCGTGCATGAGCCACCGTACGCGACGCTCACGGCTACGTCGCGATTCAGCGCGCTCGCGGCAACACCGTTGCCGGGATCGCCCGGGCGGGCGAGCATCGGCTCGATCTCGCTCGCATCGATATGTATCACGTCGCGATAGCACGCATCCGGATCACTTCTCATCCAGGGCTCGAGCGCGAAATCCAGGCCGCGGTGTTCTTTCAGGAACGCGACCGTCCGGGCATCGGGTTCGACGATACCCGTGAATCCACCGAGCTCCGCGACCATATTGGTCAACGTCGCGCGCTCGTCGATCGGCAGTGCCCGTACGGCGCGGCCGCCGTACTCGAACACCAGACCAATCGCCCCGCCCGAGCGGATCGCCTCCATCTGCAGCAGGTACAACACGAGATCCTTCGCCGTCACGCCGGGACGCAACATGCCGTCGACTTCGATTCGCAGTGTCTCGGGGATCTTGCAGCGCACGTAGCCGGTAGTCCAGCTGTTCGCGATGTCGGTTGCTCCGGCGCCGAATGCAAGGCAACCGAGCGAGCCGGAGTGCGGCGTATGCGAATCGGTGCCCACGACGATCTGCCCCGGCAATGCGTATTGCTCGGCCATCATCGAATGGCAAATGCCCTCCGAACCGGGCAGGTCCGGCAAGGCGCCGTGCGCGCGCACCGGGTAGTCCCGCGCAAACTCGCCGTGCCCGTCGACCAGATTCGCGATTCCCGGCAGCAGGCCGTCACGCACGTGAGGAATGCTCTGGCGCGCAAGCGCGAGATGATCGTGAAACGCGATGATCCGGCCCGGATCATGCAATGGGGCCGGCTTGCCGAATGCCCGGTGCATCAGATGGGCGCACATGCCAGTGAAGTAGTCATGGCTGAAACGCCAGTCTGCCGCGACGAACACGCCGTCGCCACGCGCCGCGCCGCGCATCGCCGGATGCAGGTGGCGCGCGATGATCTTCTCGACGAGTGTGCGCGCGCCATGCTGCGCGCTCGCGTCGTCACACACATCGCGCGCTCGCGCGTCAGGCCAGTCGACGGTCTTGCTGTAGGCAAGCAGCCCGCCGCTGCGGATGATCTGCTGCGTGAGCGCATCGCGGCCCTGCAGGAACACGTCGATCGAGATCGACTCCCCGGCGAGCAGCCGATCCAGTACCGAAAAATCGGTCGTGGTGAGAATGCCGATGTTGTCGCAGTTTTGCTGATAGATGCGCTCGAAGCTCTCCGCGACGATCAGCCGGATGCCGGCCGACAACTCCGCGAGGGGCGCCGATTCGCGCGACGATCCCTTGCCGTAGCGTTTTCCCGCCACGGTCACCTCGAACCCGCCGTTTCGCACCGCATGGTTGCCGATCGGCATGCGCTCACCTGCCTTGAAGCCGACGTACGGAAACTCGCCGAGCCGCTCGTCGTAGGTCAGCATCACCGTAACCGGGGTGATCTCGTCGGTCGACACGTCGTCGCGCAACGCGCCGGCCTCCTGCCGCGTCAGCACGCGTCCGGCGAGCTGCGCGTCGATCAGCGCCGGATCGCGGGCCAGGTACAACACCTTGCCGGTCAGGCCAAATGCCTCTTTCATGACTGCTCCTTGCTTTCAATGGATCATCGGTGGCGCCGTCGGCCGCCGGTTACCTGATCGCGGCATGCGATCGTTCGGCCGGCCGTGCCGCCATTCACGCGCGAGCGGATCGGCATCGCGTCGGGCATCGGCGCCGGCATCCTCGTGTGAATAGCCGCCCACATCGACGCGGGCGCCCGCCGCACGAGCGTTGCCATCGCCGCCAGCGATGCGCCATATTCATCGCATTGCCGCGCCGGCATCGACCGTGCGGTTCATATGGAACAGCGCGCCGAGTGCCAGCAGGTACAGCGCGCTCAGCCACAGCATCAGCGCCTGAAAACCGGCGTCGGCCAGCAGATACGCACCGATCGCCAGCAGGAGGCCGTTGGCGATCCCGAAGTTGCGCTCCATTCGCGCGAACAAGGCGACGCGTTCGAGCGGATCGAGCGCCGACACATCGAGATTGGCCATCGTCGCCGGGCGCACGCCGCCCGATCCGAGGCCGAGCAGGCTGATGCCGACGAGCCCCGACACGAAGTAATCGATGCCGTGCCCGGCAAGCATCTCGCTGCAGCCGAGCACGAGCATCGCGCTGAACATGCAGGCCAGCGTCGCGGCCATCAGCGCCGTCACGCCGAAGCGCCGCGTGAATCCGTTGACGGCCACGGACGTCGCGAACGCCGATAGCGTGAACAGCCCCAGCACCGCGCCGAAAAGCAGCGGATCGACGTCCACCATGATGAAGTAGAACGGCAGGAAACCCACGAACGGCGCCAGCGTGAACGCACGCGACAGCGAATAGAATCCCATCCAGAACCGCTGACTCGAACCGAACACCAGCGCGCCCGGCCGAGGCGCTGCCGCAGGGCGCGACGCGACCTGCGGCTCGCGAATCATCAGCACCAGCAGCGTCGACACGACGCTTGCGGCAAGGGACGCATAGAACGGCCAGAACGGCTGGTAGTCGAACAGGATGCTTCCGGTCGATCCGGCAACCAGCGTCGCAATGAACATCTGGCTTTGCGAGCGCGTCTGCGCACGCATGAATAGCGCCGCATCGCCCGCGGCCCCCGCGAGGGTGCGCAGCAAGCTCGAATCCGTCGACAACGCGACGCTGAATCCGGTGCCGCCGACGATCTGCGCCAGCACCAGCAGGTTCATGTCGACATCCGCCAGGCGCGTGCCGCCCAGCAGCAACATGATCCCGCATGCCTTCATCATCTCGCCGGTCGCCACCACCTTCTTCTCCGACATCACGCCGAGCAGCCTGCCGCCGAGCCCCGATGTGACCGTGGTCACCAGCCCGTAGATCGCCAGCAGCGCGATCACGCGATACAAGCCCAGATCAACGAGGTACAGATGCAGGAACAGGACCGGCAAATGGAAGTACAAGCGCGAAACGACGCGATACGCCACGAACAACCGGATATCGCGCATGCCGGGTGACGGAGTCGGAAGCGGATCGCTCATCGTCGCGCGCGATCGCTACGCGATCACGATGTCTCCGTGACGAAGCACCTTCAGCGTGCCGTCGAGCACGGACACGATGGTGCTCGACTTCGTCGTCGTCGGTTTGCCGGCCGCTGGCGGCACGATGAAGTCGACCGCGTCGGGAAAGGTTCTCGACGCGAGTTCGTAATCGATCAGGCAATCGTGCTCGATGCCGGACAGATTCGCGGAGGTCATCGCCAGCGGCTTGCCGAACAGCTCGATCAACTCGTTCAGCACCGGATTCCGGTTGCACACCACCGAGATCGAATCCTCCTTCAGATAGCGATGAGCCGGCGCACCCGCCGATTTCGGCAACACGAAATTCAGCGGACCGGGCCAGTGGCGCGCCATCAGCTCGCGCACGGTATCGGCCGGACTGCCGGCAAGCTCGGCATACGCCCAGACCTCCTGCGGACGCGACACGAACAACGTCAACGGTTTCTTGACGTCGCGCTTCTTGATCTCGTAAAGGCGGGCACACGCGCTTTCGTTCCACGGATCGGCGGCGAACGCATAGTTCGTGTCGGTCGGCACCATCAGGATGCCGCCACGCTTCAATATCCGAGCCGCATGAGCGTTGGGTAACATGTATCGAACTCCGTTTGTTGAAGCCGTCGGCGCGCGACGGCCTGTCAGATGCTTACATCGACGCTGCGGCCGGCGAGGCAATACTGGCTCGGCTGCAGTTCCCGTTTCCAATCGACCCGCACGCGTACCGTCACCACCTTGACCGGCAATTGCCGACGCGCAATTTCGGGCGGCGGCGCGGCGACGTACTGGCCCACCGTCACGCGGCCCGAACCCGATCGAATCGTCTCGATCACGCCCGACCAGTGCCGCGAATCATGCGACAACGACACCTTGACCGGCGCGCCGACCTCCAGGTCGCGCACGTCCGACTCGTCGAAGAACGCATCGACCCACACATCGTTGCAGTCGATCAGTTGCATGATCGGAGCCCCGGCCGTCAGCGCTTCGCCACTCTGCGCATCGAGCGACCAGACGACGCTCGGGCGATCCGCTGCAAGCGTCGCCATTCGCTGGCGCTCGAATTCGGCGGCGACGCGGGTCAATTCGTCGTTCGTGGACGCACCGAGCATCTTCGTGTCCTGCAATTGCTGGCGCAGGTCGACGAGTTCGAGCGCCAGTTGCCGGTTGCGCTGCTCCGGCTCGCTCAGCGCGCGAGGCCCGTCGAGTTGCAGGCCGGCGCGCGCCGCGGCATGGGCCGCCTCGCTCTGGTTGATCTGCGCGCGCTGCGCGTGCACCTGCGCGCCGCTCATGCGCGCATTCGCGATGCTGCGCTCATACCCGGCACGGCTCAGATAGCCCTTCTCGAACAGCGCATTCGCGCGCCGCATGTCGGCCTCCGACAGCGTCGACATCGCGTCGAGGCGGGCGAGCTCCGCACGCGCCTGCGCGATCTGCGCGCCGGTGTAACGGGCCTGCAACGCCTGTTGACGACGACTCTCGTCGCGATAGCGGTCTTGCTGCCGCTGCCGATCGGCGATCCGCAGCGCGAGACTGCGCTCGCGCTGCGCGAGATCGCCGCTTTGAACCTTCAGCCGCTGTTCGAGCACACGAAGCTCGGAGACGCGCGGATTCGACAGATCGCCTGCGATTCGCGCGATCGGCATCGCCGTCCGCGCGAGATTTCCCACCTCGATACCAGGCGGAAACGACAACGTTCCCGCGATCGGCGCACGCACGACGACGACCGTTGCATTGATGAACGCCTGTTTGCTGGACGGTCGTTTCAACAACCACCAGCCGACCACCAGCAGCGCGACGGCCACGACGGCAACCGGCAACGCGCGTTTGCGCGCCACCCGGGCCGACTCGCCACTCAACGCTACCCACGCACCGCGACGCATGCCGCCGCCTCCCCTGTCGTTTGAATCGGTGTGATCGAGGCCAGGGCGTTCAGCGCTGGTAGTAAGCGGTGATCGACGCACTGTCGATCGTGTTTGCGTGAATCAGGAATCGGGCGACCGCATTCGGCGTCGACGCATCGATCCCGAGCTTGTCGACCGACAATGCGTGGAGTGTGAACACGTAGCGATGCGGAGCGTCTCCGGCCGGCGGACACGCACCGCCGAAGCCGTGGACCCCGTAGTCGTTCGCACTGTGGATCGCGCCTGCCGGCAGCATCGCACCATCCTGCGCGCCGGTGTCGGCCGGCAAACCGTCGGCATCCTCCGGAATGTCGAACGCCACCCAATGCCAGAAGCCGCTGCCCGTCGGGGCATCCGGATCGTAAAGCGTCACCGCGAAACTCCGCGTGCCGGCGGGCGCGGCGCGCCAGCTCAATGCCGGTGAACGGTTGTCGCCGTTGCCGCCGAAGTCGTTGTATTCATGGGCTTTGGCAAGCGTGCCTTGCTCGGTGAATTCCGGAGAGGTCAGACTGAAGGTTGTCATCTTCGTATCCTGTTCGAACGGTTGTGCATTGCTTCGGAATGCCACCTGCAGCCCCGTGGCCGATACGGCTCGGCGGACTGCTTGCTTGATGCCCGGCGACAATAGCATGCACCCCATCCACAAAAAACAATTCGCTGTGCTTCTCAATCATTGTTTCCATAGGAAAACGATAATTTCTCCATGAAGTCAACGCGGTGCCATTGTCTCGGCCACCCCCTTCTGCGTTAGAGTGCCGGGCAACCTGACTGAAAATATCAACGATCTGGATTCCTTATCGAATGAACCGACGACGATTCTCGACGGCCCTGCGCGCCTGCACCCTGATCGGGTTGGGCACGCTGACTCAAGCGGCCGCCGCAACAGACCTGATGAAGGCCTGGCAAGACGCCGAGGCGAACGATCCGGGTTACGCGGCCGCGCGCGCGCAGCGTGCGGCGAGCGCGGAAGCGTTGCCGCAGGCGCGTGCCGCGCTGCTGCCGCGGCTGCAGGCGGCGCTCGGTGTCGGTTCGACCTGGGCGAGCGTGTCCGATCTGCCCCGACAGGCCTATACGACGAACGGCTATGGCGTATCGCTCGTCGTGCCGGTGTTTCACTGGGGCAACTGGCAGGCTTACGAAATCGGCAAGCTGGAGAACGCACGTGGCGAAATCGTGTTCGAGAAGGCCCGGCAAACGCTGATGATCGACGTGGCACGGGCGTACTTCGACGTACTGCAGGCGCAGGATCAACTCGCGTTCGCGCGCGCGCATGAAAGCGCACTCGACGAACAACTCAAGATCGCCCAGGCCGCCTTCGATGCGGGCATACAGACGATCGTGGACGTCGACCAGGCACGGGCCGCGCTCCATCTCGCCCGAGCCGAACGCTCCGCTGCCCTGAACGAAACCGCGATCCGCGGCGAGCGCCTGAACAAGCTCGTCGGTCATCCGGTCGGCCCGTTGGCCGCGTTGTCCGACGATGTATCCGTGACGGCGCTTGCGGCCGCCGATCCGGATCGATGGATCGCGCTCGCACGGCAGCGCAATCTCGATGTCGTCAACAGCGAGATCGACAGCGAGATGGCCAGGCGCGACACGCGCCGCGCCCAGGCCGCCGATCTCCCCACGGTCGACCTGATCGCCACCTTCAATCACAGCAGCCAGGCCAGTTCACGCTACATGTACGCGTCGGCCTTGCCGAACACAACCGGTATCGGCGTGGCGGGCGGCGCCGGCAATGCGTCGGTGGTCGGTGTTCAGGTCACGATTCCGCTTTTCACCGGCGGTTACGTGCAGAGCCGCAAGCGTGCAACGCTCGCGCTCGAGCGCCGCGCCGGCGATGCGCTGCTCGACGCGCGCGAGAAAGCCGTGCTCGACGCACGGCAGACATACCTGTCGCTGCGCAAAGGTGTGGACCTGATCGACGCACTGAGCTCCGCGGTTGCATCGACCCGGACCTCGGTCGAGTCGGCAAAGACCGCGTACGAGGTCGGCGACCGCACCGCCACCGACGTCCTCATCGCCGAGGACAAACAATACCGGTCTCGCACCGCGTTCAGTCGTGCACGCTACGACTACGTGATCCACTGGCTCGAACTCGCGCAGGTCGCGGGCCAATTGACAGATGCCGAACTGGCCGAAGTCAACGCACTGCTGACCGCCCATCCGGCCCACGCAACCGTTGACTGAACGTGCACCGGCCGCGCGGGGCAACGCGAAGCCGGCGAGCACTGCGCACGCACTGGCCGCCCGCTCTTGCATGACGACCGTGTACGCCGGCATTCACCGTCAGCTCACGCGAAACGACGACTGCCGCCGAGCACGCATGCGTCGGCGGCGGTCACCCGATACCGGACCTTGCCGGCCCCGCGAATCGGTTCAGGCGCGTCAGGCGCCTTCGGCAGCGCGTACCGCAATCTTGCCGACCGCGCGCGCATACGCGAACAGACCACCCGCATCGACGATGTTCGCAAGCTCGCCGACCGGCTCGATCGGTACTGTGGCGTCGCCGTCGCCGATCCGGACGAGTTGCTCGTCGATCCGGAGTTCGACGATATCGCCGGTCTTGATGCGATCGCACAGTCGCACCTTCGACGCGACGGGCAACAGCCGGCCGGTCGACACGCAATTGCGGAAGAAGATTCGCGCATACGACTGCGCGACCACCGCCTGCACGCCGGCCGCCCCGAGCGCAACCACCGCGTGTTCGCGCGACGATCCGCAGCCGAAGTTCTGCCCGGCGACCACGATGCTGTAACGCGACTTGCCGACGGCCGGATCGATGAACGGGAGCGAGCCTTCCGGCAACCCGCACATTGCGAGTGACGCAAGCTGCGCGCAACCCTCCGCGCTCGACGGGTTGATCTTCAGATACTCGGCCGTGAGGATCTGATCGGTATCGATGTTGTCGCCCAGCACGTAAGCCATGCCTCGAATTATTTTTGGGGTCATCTCACAAGCCTCACAGAAATGCATTGGGATTGACGAGCCGCCCTGCCACCGCAGCCGCGGCCACCGTATAAGGCGAACCCAGGTAGATGTTCGCGCGCTTGCTTCCCATGCGGCCGACGAAGTTCCGGTTGGTGGTCGACACGACCGAAACGGGTTCGTTGACGCGGCCGAACGTATCGGCCGGACCGCCGCAACAGGCTGCGCAACTCGGCTCGGACGACAACACGACACCGGACTCCGTGAGGATCGAATAGATCGACGCGCCACCGATCTGCGTCGTGACGATGTGATGGAAGACTTCCTTCGTCGCCGGAACCGCAAAGGTCGGAACGGTCACCTTGCGGCCCTTGAGCACCTTGGCGGCCGCGACGAAATCCTCGAGCTTGCCGCCCGTGCACGAGCCGATATACGCCTGCTGGATCCGGATGTCCCCGACGTTTTCGATGCTGTCGACATTGTCCGGCGAATGCGGTTTTGCCACGAGCGGCTGCAACCTCGAGACGTCGATGTCGAGCACGCGCACGTACCGCGCATCCGGATCGGGCTCGACGACGTCGAACGGGATATCGTTACGCGCGGCAAGATAGTCGAGCGTCGCCTGGTTCGGCACCATGATCCCGTTCTTCGCGCCGCACTCGACCACCATGTTGCAGAGCGTCATTCGTTCCTCGACCGACAGCGCATCGATCACCTCGCCGCCGAATTCGATCGCCTGATAGGTCGCACCGTCGATCGTCAGCTCGCCGAGCACCGCGAGGATCAGGTCTTTCGCGAGCACGTGCAGCGGCAATTCGCCGTGAAAGTTCACGCGGATCGTATCCGGCACCTTCAGCGGGATTTCCCCGGTACCGAGCGCGAACGCAGCATCGGTGATGCCGAGACCCACCGCGAACGTGCCGAATGCGCCCGACGTCACCGTATGTGAATCGGTTCCGAGCAACACCTCGCCCGGACGATTGTGACCGCCCTCCGCGAGACCGATATGACACACTCCGCGATACTTTGGCGTGCCGACGTCATAGAAATGCCTGATCTGTTGCTCGCGCGCGAATTCGCGCATCACGCGAACATTCTGGTTGGCGAGCACGTCGGCGGTATAGATGAAGTGATCCGGGATCATCACGAAGCGCGCCGGATCCCACACGCGCGCGTCGGCCCCGAACTCCTTCCTGAAGACGCTGATCACGCCCGGCGAACACGGGTCGTGCGACATCAGGATATCCACCTTCGCCCACACGACCTCGCCCGGCGCAACGTGCGCCCGACCGCTCGCCTTCGCCAGCACCTTCTGGCTCAATGTTTGTCCACGACTCATATTCACCTTCTCCTGGCATTGAAGCGCCGACGCGATCTCGGTCGCCGCATCGGCGTCGCTTGCGAAAAAAAGTAGCACGGCCATATACAACCAAGAACAAATCGCTCGTATTCCTAGCGATTGTTTCCATGGAGAAACGAAGTGAATCAGCTGGATCAACTTACCTCGATGGCGATCTTCGCGAAGATCGTCGACACGCTGAGCTACACGGAGGCGGCGAAACTGCTCGGGCTGTCGAAGTCGGCGGTCAGCAAGGAGATCAATCGCCTGGAAACCCGGCTCGGCGTCACGCTGTTGAAACGAACCACGCGACGCATCGAAGTCACCGAAGTCGGACGGACCTACTACGAATACTGCTCCCGCCTGCTGGCCGAGGTGCGCGGCGCCGACGCGTTCGTTCGGCAGTATCACGAGGAGCCGATCGGGAACCTTCGAGTCGTCGCGCCGATGACATTCGGCAACAATGCAGTCGTGCCGACACTGTGCCGATTCATCGCCAGCAACATTCATGTTCAGGTCGATCTCGAACTGACCGACAGGATGGTGGACCTCGCCGAACAGAACATCGACGTCGCCATCGTGATCAGCCGCGACAGCCCCGAACAGCCTGGAACCAACACGCACCGGCTGACCGAGATCCACTGGGGCATATACGCGTCGCCGGACTACATCCACGCCCATCCTCCCGTCGCCGGGCCGGACGATCTTGCGCGTCATCCGTTTCTGCTGTTTCGCGGCCCGGCCCATACGACCGCACTGCAGTTGCGCCAGGGAAAGCGACAGCTCGAGACGCGCGTGCGCTGCATCCTGCGTTCGAACAACAGTGTCACGTTGCTGAAGGCCGCGATGGCGGGCGTGGGCATCGCCTACCTGCCGCGCTACGTCGTGCGGGAGGCCATCGCCGACAACGCGCTCGTGCAGTTGCTGCCCGAGTGGGCATCGGAGGTACGCACCGCATACGTGCTTTATCGCGAAGACAATTTCCTGTCACCGCGAGTCAGGATGTTCGTACAGGCACTGACGCAGTTCTTTTCGACGGATCCGGGCGCGCCGCGCCGCTGATCTCCGGCCACCCGTGCCGGCATGTCCGGCTGCCCGTCGCCCCTTCCCCGCGTCGCCCTTGTTGCGACTCGACGCACGCAGCCGGCCGGATAAACAGATAGAGAGGCGCGCAACGGGTGTCGTTTCCGTCATCCGATGCAAGAGTTTCCCGTCGGAAACAATTCGGATTTCATGCCGTTTGAAGTAACGCCCAATATGTTCCGGTGATAACCTGCATTCATGTAGCGCAACAGAAAGAAACACTTAAAAAATAATATTCCGCAAATGAACCTGAGAGGCCAGCCAACATGAACAATCACAAAAAATAAAATATTCCGCTCAATTAGCGAGCAGATCACGTTCAGTAATACCGGAGCCATTTTCTTTACAGAAAACCGCTCCCACACGACCACCCCAAGCGCAAATCAACGGATCGTGCGTCGGCCCGCCTCATCGGCAGGCCGAACGGCTTGAATCAAAAATTGCACCCGTAATGGATCGCCATTTCGAGTGCGATCTGGCGTTCCCGCCCGTCGGGCTGGAAATTCGCGTTCAATCCCCTTACCTTGAAGAGGATGTTATGAAATCGACGTTCAAATTTTCGGATCAGGAGAAAGGCAATCTATCCGCCGCCCTACAGAAAATCGACACGAGCCCTTATCAGGATTACTCGGGCTTCCAACGCGGCATCGGTGCATTGATCGCAAATGGCGACGTTCCCGTGTTCTTTCTGAACGTATGCGAAACCATTCGCATGGAGCGCAGCGGGAAAAGGCGCTACGCGCACCTGCTGCGCAACGTCCCGCTCGACGACACCATCCCGGTCTTCGACCAGAACGATCCGGTCCAGGACAAATACGAAAAAAAGACCTCGTTCGTCGGCGAGTCACTCCTCGAGCTCTTCGCGCAACTGACCAGGAGTCCGCTTCTCGCTTACCAGACGCGCAATAACGGCGATTTCTTCCACGACGTCTACGCGCACAAGAAGTACAGCCAGACTCAGACGCAGAAGACCGACGGCGAGCTGTTCTTCCATAACGACCGCACCGCCCACCCCGTGCGAGCCGACTATCTCAGCCTGCTCGGCATGCGCTGCAGTGACGCCAATCGAATCTACACCGGTTACCTCGACGGTCGCGCATTGCTCGAGCACATCAGCGAAACCCATCAGGCGCTGTTGCGGCAACCGCACTTCATCACGCCGTACGACGAGTATTCGCGCGATTCGAATCTCAATCAGGTCGTATCGGATTCGCACGTGATCCTCGAGAACGACCACAGCTTCCGCTACTACGATACGCGAACGACCTATGCGCCCGGGGCACCCACCGGCGCGATCGAAGCGCTCCTGTCGTTGAAGAACGCGATCGTGAAGGCCAGCAAGGAACGCGTTCATATCCGCACCGGCGATCTGTTCTCGTTTGCCAACCAGGACGCGCTCCATAATCGCGAGCTGATCGAGATCAATGATCACGAGGACGCACGCAAGCGCTGGCTGCTGAAAACCTATAGCTTCCGCGACAACGCCAGCATGCATCGCTACGACCACTACTTCGCGGAGCAGCCGGGCCTCGTCCGGGAATCGGCGGTGCCGTCCTGACTTCCGGCGCGGCCGCCATCTCGGCCGCAGGCGGCCTGGTACCGCCGAATACGGGCAGGTCATCACGCGCGCACCTCGCGCGTGATGCGGCACGCCTTCGCCTAGCCGGTGATGCATACCCCGCCTCTCCATCGTCTCGCACGGCCACCCCGAGGCTTTAGTCGTGCGCGGCCCGCCGTTCGCCGCGCACGACACCCGCAATTCAGGTCTCTCGCCATGAACATCCTGATCGTTCCAGGCACGCATCGCGCCGCTGCGCCGGTTCGTCACGCCATCGCATTTCTCGACAGGCTCAAGGAGCAGGGGTACGCGCTCGACTATGCGTGCCTTGATGCAGACGCACCGCATGACAGTGCACATGACGCATGCGCAATGGCCGACGTCGTGCTCACCGCGCCGGGGCCGCGGCATGCCGACGCGGTAACCGCATTCGCAAAGGCCGCGGCGCTCCACGTCGAGCTGTATGCGGTCGTCATTCCGTCCGCGCTGAGGCGATACTCGCCACTGCGAATGCCCCATGCGCCTTCGACCGACTGCTTGATCGTCGGCGACCTGCCGGACGACGCGACGGACCGGCGCATGCACGGCGTCCATGCCGACGATCGCGAACTCGTGGGCTGGTACACGCAGCGTTATACGGAAACCGGTATCCGCCGCATCGCGCATCGCGCCTTTCGGCTCGCCGGCACACGCTCGCGCAGGCTGACTTCCGTGGACCAGGCGGATCGCGCCGAAGCAATGGCCATGTGGCGCGACGTGGTCGCCGACGTGGCGTTGCAATACCCGGACATCCAGCTCGAGCATCTGCTGATCGAACAGGCTCTCGAACGCCTCGTGTTCGATCCGAACGGCTTCGATACGGTGCTCGCCGGCGGCGGCCTCGCCCGTCTGCTTGCCGCGCACACGAGCGTGCTCGCAGGCTTGCCTGGCCTGATGACGCGCGCGCGCGTCGGATGCGGCATACGCGCGGTGTACGAGATGGCCGCTCCGTCGCCGGACAACCTGCCGGCTGACGCACATGTCGACTTCGATGCGTGTGCAGCCACGAATGCGCTGTCGTTGTTGCTGCGCCATGCCGAACATGGATCGGTGTCTGACGGCGTGGCGCGCCCTCCGACACGTTTTGAAGTCCTACAAAAAACGCATCGCTGAAACGCATCGATGCGCCAGCCGATCACTGACGCCCCCGCGGCGCTTGCCCGGAGATAAAGCCATGCCACCTGTTGCCCCCGGATCGACGAACGACCAGGCCCGCGCGCTCGATCGCGCGTATCGGATCGCGACGCTACACATCATCCCGCTTCTGTTCGTCTGCTACATCTGCAACTATATCGACCGCATCAACGTCGGCTTCGCGAAGCTGCAAATGCTCGATGATCTGCAGATGAGCGATACGGCCTTCGGCCTTGGCGCGGGCATTTTCTTCATCGGATACGTATGCGCCGGCATCCCGAGCAGCATGGTATTGCGACGCGTGTCGCCGCGCCGCTGGATGTGCGTGCTGATGCTCACGTGGGGCACGTTGTCGACCGCGCTGCTGCTGGTGAAGACGCCGCCGACGTTTTATGCGCTGCGATTCCTGACGGGTGTGGCGGAAGCCGGCTTCTTCCCGTGTATCGTCGCGTACCTCGAACAGTGGTTTCCGGCCCGGCGTCGCGGGCGCGTCATGTCTCTGTTCATGGTGTCGATTCCCGTCTCCGGCGCGATCGGCGGGCCGCTGTCCGGCTGGATCCTGGAATGCTTCGCGGGTGGGCGCGGCGGCCTGTCGGCATGGCAGTGGCTCTATCTGCTGCAAGGCACCCCCACCATCCTGTTCGGCATCGTCCTGCTGTTCGTACTCAGCGATCGCGTCGAGCAGGCCAGCTGGCTGACCGACACCGAAAAGCAACTCGTCCGGTCGGATCTCGACCGCGATGCGCATCACGCCGCCGCGGTCCGGTGCGCCGGAACGAAACGCGCCGCCCGGCCGAACCGCACCGTGCTGATGCTCGGCGCCGTGTATTTCTGTATCCAGATGGGCGCCTATGCGATGAATTTCTGGTTGCCCACGATCATTCATGCGCTGGGATTCTCGAAGCCGGGCCAGATCGGCATCATCAGTGCGCTGCCTTATCTGGCGGCGGCCATCGCAATGATCGTGGCCGGCTGGTCCGCCGATCGTCTTCAGGAGCGCCGCCTGCACCTCGGCGTGCCGCTGCTGATCGGCTTTCTCGGGCTTTGCCTGGCCGCCGGTGCCGGAGGCACGGCGGGCCTCGCGATCGTCGGCCTGATCCTGGCAACCGCCGGCACGCTGACCGGCATCGCGATGTTCTGGCCATACGCGTCGTCGCAGCCCGGTCGGCCGGATCCCACCGGTATCGCGCTGGTCAATTCACTCGGCCAGATCGCCGGGTTCGTCAGCCCGTATTTCATCGGCTGGGTCCGCGACGCGTCCGGAACGACGATGCCGGCGTTGTATCTGCTGTCGGGCCTCATGGCAGCAGGCGCATTGGTCGTCATCGTGCGTCCGGCCACCGCGGCCGCGCCAACCGTCACCGTCACGCAGCCCGCCGAGATCGAGCGATCCTAGCGCGGTGCGGCAGCCATTTTCGGCGCGGCAGGCCCCCTCCCGGCGCAACCGCTACAATGGCGGACTTTGACCCGCGCGCCGCCGAACGCCGCATAACCGCCTGCTTCCGATGTCGCTTCCCCATATCGATCTGCTGTACTCCCTGTCCGGCCTGTTCGTCGGCATCCTCGTCGGCCTGACGGGCGTCGGCGGCGGTTCGCTGATGACGCCGATCCTCGTGCTGCTGTTCGGCGTCCACCCCGCGACGGCGGTCGGCACCGACCTGCTGTACGCGGCCGCGACCAAGGCCACCGGCACGCTCGTCCACGGGCTGAAGGGGTCGATCGACTGGCGCATCACCGGCCGGCTCGCCGCCGGCAGCGTCCCGGCCGCGGCCGTCACGCTGTGGGTGCTGCACACGCACGGAATGAACTCGCCCGGCACCGCGCGGATGATCCAGCTGGTGCTCGGCGTCGCGCTGCTGCTCACGTCGCTCGCGCTGATCTTCCGGCCGCAGCTCACCGCGCTCGCCGCGCGCAATCCGCTCGCGCCGAGCCCCGCGCGCACGCTGTGGTCGACCGTGCTGACGGGGGCCGTGCTCGGCGTGCTCGTGTCGATGACGTCGGTCGGCGCCGGCGCGATCGGCGTCACCGTGCTGCTGCTGCTGTACCCGATGCTCGCGACCACCCGCATCGTCGGCTCCGACATCGCGCACGCGGTGCCGCTCACGCTCGTCGCGGGGATGGGCCACTGGCTGCTCGGCTCGGTCGACTGGTCGATGCTGCTGTCGCTGCTGCTCGGCTCCCTGCCCGGCATCGTGCTCGGCAGCCTGCTGTCGGCGCGCGCGCCCGAGCGGCTGCTCCGCAACCTGCTCGCCGCGACGCTCGTCGCGGTCGGCGTGCGGCTCGTGCTCGCATAGGCGGCACGGCCAGCCGCCTCGCTCCATCGCCGCCGGATCCGTTGCGACGGCCGGCGCATCGCACTAGCCATTCGTCTGCAAAAAACATCCCGACCGGCCTGCGCCGACGGGCTGTCGTCCATCCGGGGCCTCACGAACCCGCACCGCCCGGCGCAAGGCCGGGCCGCGCGGGCCCGCAACGCGACGCTTACTGCCCCTGCTGCTTCAACTGTTGCTGCTTCAACTGCTGCGTGCGCGCCTGCAGCTTCAGCACGCGCTGCAGCGCGGTACGGTTCGCGAGGATCCCGTCGTAGAAATTGCCGAGATCGCCCTTCAGCGCGGTCCGCGAGGCGTCGTTCAGGTAGATCATGTGGCCCGACGGGTAGTTCCTGATCGTCAGGTTCTGCGCCTTGAGCGTCGGATCGAGCGGCATCTGCGCAAGCGTCAGCTCCGTCTGGTGGAACGGCGTGACCGCATCGAAGTAGCCGTTCGCCGACAGCACCTTCAGGTCCGGGTTCACGCTCATCGTCGCCGCCAGGTCGCCGGCCGTGTACAGCGTATTGCCGCCGCCCTTGTTCGCGCCGGTCGGGTCCGTGTGGCTGAAGTCCCAGTTGTTGAAGACCTGGTCGTTCAGGTCCACGAACGACGATGTCGACGTGTACTTGAGGTCGGTGTTGATGTAGCTGTTCCACAGCACCGTGTACGCACCGCCGACGTTCGTGATCGACGGATCGTTGCTGCCCGAGTTCGGCAGGATGTACGGCGCGATGCCCTTGCCCGTGAAGTTTGCGCGACCGTCGTACTGGCCGATCTGCGTACCCGGCACGAGCGTCAGGAAGAACGTGTACGGCGGGTTGTCGTCCGACGACGGCACGTTGCCGAGCGCGGCCGGGTTGCCGAAGGTCTGGATCAGCGACGTCGGATCCGTGCCGATGTACGCGCCCATCTGCTGCGCGGTCTGCAGGTTCAGGTTCAGCCGCACGTTCACGAAGCCGCCGTCCTGCGGGTTCGGCTTCTGCGCGAGCGGCGCGAGCGTGTTGTCCGCGTAGTTGCGGGCCTGCACCATGTACGCATCGAGATCGGTCGGCGTCGGGTTGAGCGTCGTCTTCTTCCAGTAGAACGCATCGGCCGCGAGTGTCGGGAAGGTGCCCGGCGCGGACAGCGCATTCGCATAGTCGAGGATCGACGACTGCAGCGTGATCCCGTTCAGGTCGATGCCGTCCTCATGCAGCACCCACGACACGACCGCGCTGCGCGCGGTGCCGTACGACTCGCCGAACAGGAATTTCGGCGAGTTCCAGCGCGCGTACTTGGTCAGGTAGCGCTGGATGAAGCGGTCGATCGAGTGCGCGTCCTGGTCGGTGCCCCAGAAGTCCTTGTTCTTCGCCGGGGCGATCGCCGCCGAGTAGCCGGTGCCGACCGGATTGATGAACACCAGGTCGGTGCGGTCGAGCAGGCTGTCCGGGTTGTCGAGCAGCTTGTACGGGGCCGGCGGCGTGAAGTTCGGGAACGACGACTGCAGGCGTTTCGGCCCGAACGAGCCGAGCAGCAGGTAGACCGACGACGAGCCAGGGCCGCCGTTGTAGAAGAACGTGACCGGGCGCGGCTTCGACGGGTCCGGGTTGTCCTGCGTATACGCGACGTAGAACATCTTCGCGTTCGGCGCCGACGTGATCGGGTCGATCGTGGTCAGGTGCCCGGTGGTGGCGGTGTACTGGACGGTCTTGCCGCCGATCGTGACCTGGCGGTGCACGACCGCGGCCCCTTCGGTCGCATCCGTGACCGCGTCGTTCGGCCCGGTGCCGTACACGTCGTTGTCGACGTACGGCTGGTCGGCCGGGACGGCGGCCGTTGCATTGGTGCTGGCCGAGGTACTGCCGTTCGACGTCGTCGCGGCTGCCGCGGTGGCGGCGCTCGGGCCCGACCCGTCGTCGCCGCCGCACCCCGTGACGAGCAGCGCCGCGGCCGCGGCCGCGGCGAGCGGCACGCTCAGTGTCGTTCCAAATAGCGCGAAACCGTCTTTCAAGGACTTCAGTGTCGTCATTATTGCCTCTCGAACAGAACGATAAATAGTCGGCCCTGAACAATTCACTTTTCCTTGCGGATGAGTTCATGCCGCCGACAGCGCAGCGGTTGTGACGCTGAGCAA
>NZ_QTQF01000040.1:0-72647 GCF_003854235.1 Burkholderia sp. Bp8998 | reverse complement strand
ACGCCCGCTTCCTTCAGGCGCACCGCTTCTTCCACCGCGATTTCGTCGAACGGGTTCATCGACATCTTCACGTTCGCGATGTCGACGCCCGTGTTGTCCGACTTCACACGGACCTTCACGTTGTAATCGACCACTCTTTTCACTGGCACCAGCATCTTCACCATTCGTCTCCTTGTTCGGTTGCATTTGCCGTCACGCAAGCATCGCGCGGGCAATTACCGTGCGCTGGATCTCCGACGATCCTTCGTAGATCCGCAGAATGCGTGCGTCCCGCACCAGCCGCTCGATCCGCATTTCGCGCGTGAAGCCGTACCCGCCGTGAATCTGCAATGCGGCATCGGTGACGAACGCCACCATCTCCGACGCATACAGCTTCGCCATCGACGCCATGTCCGTAAACGGCTCGCCGGCGGCTCGCCGTGCCGCTGCCTGCAGCGTCAGCAGCCACGCAGCCTCGAGTTGCGTCTTCATGTCGGCGAAGCGCCATTGCAGTCCCTGCTTGTTCGCGAGCGGCTCGCCGCCAACGTGACGCTGCTTCGCCCAGTCGATTGCGTCGCCAAGTGCCGCCTCGGCAATACCGAGGCTCGTCGCCGCGACATCGAGACGGCTGTTGTCCAGCACCTTCATCGCGGTGCGAAAACCGCTCCCCTCGTCGCCCAGCCGGTTCGATGCCGGCACGGTGCAATCGAACGCCACTTCATGTGCAGGCGCGCCGTGAATACCCATCAACTTCTCCGGCGACGACACCGATACGCCTGGCGTGTCGCGATCGACGACGAACGCGCTGATTCCGCGCGTCCCGAGCTCGGGCGCGGTTTTCGCATAGACGACGATGAATCGCGCGGCATCAGCGTTCGAGATGAAGTGCTTGACGCCGCGAATGCGGTAGTTGTCCCCGTCGCGCACGGCCTGCGTCGTCATGCCGGCCGGGTTGGAACCGGCCTGCGGTTCGGTCAGCGCGAACGCACCCAGCTTCGCACCGCTGGCGGCGGGCGGCAGATAACGCGCGCGCAACGCATCGTCGCCGCCGATCAGTACCGAGTCGGTCGCCAGGTAGTGCGCGCCGATCATCGACGAGGTCGCCGCGCACGCGCTCGCGATCTCGGCCAGCGACAGGATGATCGCGGCAGGTGACGCGCCAATTCCACCCCAGCGCTCCGGCAGGTTCATCCCCATCACGCCGAGTTCGGCCAGCGCCGGCACATAGCGTGTCGTCGACGTTTCGTCACGATCGACTTGCGCCGCGTACGGTGCGAGTTCGGCTTGCGCAAAGCGGCGGATCGCGTCGGCGATTTCGAGGTCGGCGTCGCCGACGCCCAGTCGTCTAAGCATCGTTCATCTCCTGACGGGTTTCGGTTTGTCGTGCAGACGCGGCAGCGCCGGTAACGACCGTTTCGGCTGCCGCGTGAACGACGCCAGCCTTCACGAGTGCGGAGATAGCTGCATCGTCGAGACCGAGCACCCGTTCAAGCACCGCGCGCGTATGCTCGCCGAGCTGGGGCGCACGCGTCGTACGCGTGTCGGGATAGGCGGAAAATTTCAGCGGCTGGGCAGGCAACCGGATCGGGGAGCCGTCGGCCGCGACCGTATCGACGAGCAGGCGACGCGTGCGCGCCTGTTCGCTTTCGAGCGCTTCCTGGATGTTCCGGATCGGCGCGACCGGAATGCCCGCCGTGCCAAGCGTCTCGTTGACCTCGTCGACCGAACGCGTCGCGCTCCACCGCTCGATGCACGCACGCAATGCCGCCTCGTGCTCGCAACGCAATGTGTCGGACGCGAAACGCGCATCGTCGACCAGCGTCGGATGGCCGATCGTGTCGGCAAGCAGGCCGAACAGTTTGTTGTTGAGTACCGCGACGACGAAATGGCCGTCCGCCGCACGATAGGCGCCGAACGGCGCGGAAGTCGGATGGCGGTTGCCGACACGCCGCGGCGCCACGCCGGTGGTCGCGTAACGCGCGACGAGCGCAGCGGTCAGGCTCATCGTCGCATCGAACATCGACACATCGACGTGCGTGCCCTGACCAGTACGATCGCGTGCGACGAGCCCGGCAAGCACGCCCCATGATGCAAATATCCCGCTGACCACGTCGGATACGGAATCGCCGACGAGCGTCGGCTCGCCATCCGGCGCGCCGGTCGCGTCCATCAGCCCGCACATCGCCTGCAGGATGATGTCGTATGCCGGCCGGCTCGATTCGGGGCCGGTCTGCCCGAAGCCCGATACGCTCGCATAGACCAGCGCCGGGTTGCGCGCCGACAGTGCCGTGTAGCCGATCCCGAGCCGATCAGCCACGCCGGGGCGGAAATTCTCGACGACGACATCCGCGTCCGCGCACAACGATTGCGCAAGCGCCCGTCCGTCAGCCGTCTTCATGTCGATCACGACACTGCGCTTGTTGCGATTCATCGCGCCGAACAGCCCGCTCTCGCCGTTCGCGAACGGGCCGATTGCGCGGTAGTCGTCGCCGGCGGGCGGCTCGATCTTGATCACGTCGGCGCCGAGGTCGCCGAGCAGTGCTGAACACAGCGGCCCCGCCAGTACCCGGGAAAAGTCGATCACGCGTATGCCGTCGAGCGGCAGCCTGGACATCATCACGGCATCTTTCTCCTGAAGGTCGGGCCGAGTCGGCCGATGCGGTGATTCTGTTCGAGCGAGGCAATCAGATAAAATATCGGAATAAATTAACACCTATAAGATTTTCATATGGGTAGGTCCGACATGGCTCTGTCGCTGAGACTGCTTCGCTATTTCGTCGCGGCCGCGGAAGCGGGCAGCACGACCGCGGCCGCGCTCCGGCTCAACGTGTCGCAACCGTCGATATCGGTGGCGATCCGCGAACTCGAAGCGCTGTTCGACGATCCACTGTTCACGCGCGGCGCGGGCACGCGGATGACGCTCACGCATTTCGGCGAGCGCAAGCTGGCCGAGGCACGTCAGTTGCTTGCATCGGCGTCAGCGTTCGCGACGGACGATGTCGGCGACGAGCCGGGCGGCGTCGTGCAGATCGGCATATTCAGCACGATCGCGCCGGTCTATTTGCCGCGCGTGCTCGAGCTCGCGCAGCAGCGTCATCCACGCCTCGAGATCCGCTTCGTCGAAGGTGATCTCGCGCAACTCGACATGGCACTGCACAAGCAGCAGATCGACTTCGCACTGATGTACGACGTCGGCTTGCCCGAAGACATCGAGCGCGAGTGTCTCGCCGAATTGCGGCCCTATGCGCTCGTGCCGGCCGGGTCGGCACTTGCCAAGCGCAAGCGTGCGATTTCATTGCGCGATCTCGCCTCTCAGCCGTTCATCCTGATCGACCTGCCGCATAGCCGCGACTTCCTGATGGCGCCGTTCTGGCAATGTGGCCTGTCGCCGAATGTCCGCTATCGCGCCGTGTCGATCGAACTCGTACGCGCGATGGTCGCAAGCGGGCTCGGCGTGTCGCTGCTGATCACGCAAAGCCCGGCGGTCACGCGCTCGCCGCTCGTCGTGGAGTGCCCGATCCGGGAGTCGACCGTGATCCAGCCGCTGGTAATCGCCCGACTCGCGCGTGCGGCGCGGACCCGCGCGTCGGAAATCGCGGCGACCTGCGTACGCGATGCGGTCGCGGATGCGATGCGCACGCGCACCGGGCTTTGAAACGACCAATTTCGTGATCTGTTTCGGCCACGAATACCCGAAACTTTCGGCAAGCGAGCGGCTCACGTTGCGGAAGTCGGGATTTTCCGACGCTCCCGACGAGGACATCCCGTGCAAGAACGTGCCGATGACCGGGACGAGAGAGGCGGCGCTGGACGATGCTGCACTCAAGGCACGCGCGAAGCAGGCGGGCATGGAATCCTTCTGGATCGGCAAGACGACCACCAGCAGCGTGATCGTTCACGTGCCGGATACCGCGGCCGGCAAAGCGGTCAAGTCGATGAAGGCGCCATTCAAGAAGGCCGGCGAATACTTGCGGCATGCGATTGCGCCGTTCGGTCTGATGTTCTGCAAGGACAGTTGCGGCCTGCCGGGCGGCTGAACGAAGCAACGGCACCGCAGCCTGACGCCCGTGTCGCAGGGGCGACGCGAATCGCCATCGAATCGCCCCCGACGCCGGCTTACACCTCGCCCGCGTGCGCCCTCGCCCGCACCTCGGCGAACGTCGTATCGACCAGCATCCGCCCGGTATCGAACACGGTTTCGAGCGCATCCTCCCACTCGCCCTCCAGCACACGATCGTCCCACGCGACCGGCAGCGTCACGGTCCGGTACTCGCCCGTGCGGCGATTGCGCAGCAACGTCAGCCGCCCCTTCTTCGAGCGCTTGCCCCGATCGGTGACGGGATCCTTGCGAACGTCGTGCCACACGCCGCCGCGCCGGATCGCCGAGCACTTCATCGCGAAGCGCTGCGTATCGCGGTTCACTCGCTGCAGCAGCGCGCCGCCCATTCCGAACACGACGTTGCCGGCCGCGTAGCCTGCGTCGTCGAGCGCGGTGAGGATCGCTTCGATCGACTGCTCGTCGACGCCATCGCCCTGGATCACGCGCACGCGGTTCAGCACGCGCCGCCCCTTGCCGTTCACGGTCGAGCCGAACGACGCGTCGAGCGCGCGCACAGTCTGCAGCACGATCGTCATAGGGTCGCCCGAATCGGGGCGCACGACGAGCGTCGCGCCGGACTCGATCACCGCCTGGCGCAGCGGGCCGCCCCACATCTCCAGCGCGGCGAACAGATCGTAGGAGTCCGACACGACCGACACGATCGCACCGGGCAAACCGAAGCGGCTGATCATGTTCCGGTATGCGTCGGCTTCGTGCTCACGCCCCCACGACGTGATCGTGCCGTGCTCGGCTGCCGGCACCGAATACGCGGCCATCGGCTCGCGATAGAAGCGGTTCGCGGCCAGCACGCCGAGCACCGTGTCCGAACCCATGAAGCTCACGAGGTGCGCCGCACCGCCGATCGCGGCCGATTCCGCGCTCGATACGCCGCGCGCGCCGAAGTCGTGCAGCTTGAACGGCAACTGCGCGAGATCGTCGTCGGTCTTCTCGAGAAAGCGGCGGATCGTCTGCCGCAGGTGCCAGCTGCGCGTCGCGACCGTCACCGGGTACCACACGCGCAACAGCATCGTCTCCAGATACGACGCGAGCCAGAACACCTTCGGGTCATCGCATTCGACGGTCATCAGCACGTTGTGCACGGGCACGATCGAGCCTTCAGGCACCGCGCGAATCCTCACGGGCAGGTAGCCGTCGTAGTGCTCGACGATATGGCGCCAGCCGTCCTCGTTGAACGGCTCGCCGTGCACCGCGAAGAAATCCCGTGCGTCGTCGATCATCGCTCGCGTGATCGGCCGGCACAGATATTCCTTCAGCAGCATCTGCAGGCCGAAGAACAGCGTGCGGTCGTAGCGGCCGCCGCGCGACTCGACGTACGAGAACATCGCCTGCGCGTCGGGCGGGTATTGCAGGAAGTGGGAAGCCTTGTACGAATCCGTGTTGAGGATCGGATTGGCGAGAACCGCGGCAAGGCCGCCGGGATCGTTTTGCATGGCTAGAGCTCCTCTAGGCCGTTGAAGTGCCGCCGCGTCTGTCGCGGCGGACGGAATCCGGGGAATCAGCGGATCACAGCTTCCCCAGGAAGTGATACGCGATCTCGAAGTGATCCTCGAACATCACGTTGCGCATCTGCGCGAATTCGTTGAGCGGCACCCAGCGCGCCTTGTCGGCGTCGTCGCTGCCTTTCACGCGCGGCAGCTCGCCGGTCGGAAAGTTGAACAGGCACGCATGCGTGATCGTGCGGCCGCGCAGCGAGCGGGTCGGATGATCGAACACCTGGCGATCCTTGATCGAGCCGCGCAGCACGGGCTCCGGCAGCTTCAGGCCGGTCTCCTCGCGCAGTTCGCGGATGCACGCCGCGTCGAGCCGTTCGTCCTGGTTCACGAACCCGCCCGGCAGCGCCCACAGGCCGCGGCCCGGTTCGCTGCGCCGGCGCACCAGCAGGATATGGCCCGAGTGCACGACCACCGCGTCGACCGTCACGAACGTGACCGGATACGGTGCGGCCGACCACGCCTTGCGATACCCGGCGATGAATTCGGCCTCGGCCTTCAGCTGCGCGAATTCCGGCTGCGTGCGGAAGCGTTCGAGCCAGCCGAACACGGGTTCCGGCACGGCCCATTGCACGAAGCTGTTGGTGCGTTCGGCGAAATACTGGTCGCGGATTTCGGTTGCGGAAATGTCTTCGGTCGCATCGACGTCGACGAGCTCCCATTGCGGGAACATCCGCAGGTAATACGACGTGGCGTCCTTCTCGTGGCCGATCAGCCCGACCTTGCGCTGCGCGACGTCGCCGAGCGCACCGGCCACGGCATCCTGCACCCAGCGCACCCAGTCGCCGTCGTTGTACGTCGAGTCCTGCACGGGCGCGACCGTCACGCGCTCGCGCTCGGACGCATCGAGCAGCGAAGCCAGCATCTGGCGGCGCTCGTCGAACGAGAACGGATCCTTGATGGTGCGGGGCTTGTCGGTCGAGCCGATCAGCACGCACACGCGCTCGGCCCGGCTCAGTGCCGACTTCAGCACGTTCAGGTGACCACGATGCGGAGGCTGGAAACGACCAATGAAAACGAGCGCGTCGAAGCGCCGGTTCTGTTGCGTACTCATGAGGCTCCCTCAAGAGATTGAAACGCTTCGGGTCTTTCCCGAAGGCATGGAATCGATCGTAGGGGAATTCCCGAAGAAGGTCAATCGAGCAAGCGCTCGACTCGGCGGACTTGACGATGTCTGAAGAAACGCGCGGCTTTGGCGGGTTACACTCGATTTCATCCTGATTCGCGCCGTTGCGCCCGCCACTATGAGGATCTCAGTCAGCCGGATCATCGGCGTCGATCGCAGACGCCTCTTCACGTGGTCGCAGGACTACGCGCGGCGGCTCGTGTGGGACAGCTTCCTCGCCGACGCCTATCTGCTCGACGGGATGACGGCCGACGTCGGCGTCGATGCGTTCTGCCGCAGCCAGTCGGGCGCGACGATGGTGTCGCGCTACATCTCGTACCGTCCGCCGCAGGTCGCGGCCGTCGAAATGGTCGACGGGCCGAAGGTGCTCGAACGCTTCAGCGGCAGCTGGAATTTCACCGAACGCACGCCGGGCACGACCGAAGTGAAGTTCACGTACCACTTCCGTGCGCAGCCGGCGTGGCTGCGCTGGCTGCTCGAACCGCTGATCGGCGCGTTCTATCTCGTGCAGACGCGCCGGCGTCTCGACTCGTTCAAGCGCTGGGCCGAAGCCGAAGCGCTGCCGCACTGAGCGTCGCTCACGCGACGCCGCGCGCCACCTGTTGCCGGACCTGCGCGTGCGTGCCGAGCGCGACGGCGATCGCATCGACCGCATCGGCCGCGCGCGCGGCGCCGCACATGAAAGCGTCGACGGCCGCGAAGCCGTGCTCGGGCCACGTATGAATCGTGATGTGCGACTCCGCGAGCAGCACGACGCCCGTCACGCCGTGCTCGCCGCCGAAATGATGGAAATGCGCGCCGATCACGCGCGCGCCGGCCTGTTGCGCGGCTTCGGTGAGAATCGTCTCGAGCCGCACGGCGTCGCGCAGCAGCGCCGCATCGATGCCGGCGAGATCGGCCAGCACGTGCGCGCCGAGCGTCGCACGCGGCGCGGCGATACTGTCGCGCGCCATCATTTGTGCGACCCGTACGACGAGTAGCCGCTGCGCGCCGACGAACTGCCCCACCCGCCGCCGCCCGACCCGCCGCCGCCGAGCGACGTGCAGCTGAACAACGTGACGACGATCAGCCCGTAGAGTCCGTAGAGGATGTGACGCATCAGGAGTTACCCCCATCCGATGCGAAGCCTTTCCACAACCATTCAGGCAGCCACAGTACGAGCAGGCCGACCAGCACGTAGACGGAGCGGCTGCTGAACGAGAACAGCGCGCCCAGGTTGAAGATCACGAGCATCGCGCTGAACACGATCGGCAGCGGCGCGAAGCTGTGCGGGTACTTCGCGTCGAACAGGCCCGACGACTTCCCGGCCGAACCCGTTGCGTCCGCAACCGCCGCCGTCGCGAGCGCGGGCGTCGCGAAGCGTTCGGCGAGTGCGCCGGCCGACAACGGGCGCGCCCACGACCAGACGATTTCAGCGGCGCTGCGCTCCCGCGTGAGCTTGTCTTTCTGCCAGCCGTAGTCCGCGATCGACGTGCGGTCGCCGACCTGCACACGCCAGTTGAATGCGCCGACGACATACACGACCTCCGACTCGTACGTCTCGCGCAGCCGATAGGTCTTGCCGCCGTCGGTCACGTCGGACTCGCCGCCGATCGTCGGCCAGTGATCGAGCACCTGCACGCGCTCCCAGCGCCCTTCGCTCTGCACGAGCCACAGGAAGCCGCGCTTCGGGTTCAGCAGCAGGTATTCGTCCCACGTCTCGTCGTCGTCCGGCACGCGGCAACGCATCATGCCGATCACCGTGTACTTCACGCCGTCGAACGTGCCGATCGCACCGAGTTCCAGCGCGCCCTTCACCGCATCGAGCTTGCGCTGCGCGGCGAACACGGTCTGCTGCTCGGCCGTGCACTGCACGCCCGCGTGACAGCTGCCGCACACGACGTAGTCGGCCAGCTTCGGCGCATACGACAGCGGCGCGCCGCAGCTCGGGCACGCGAACGGCACCATCTGCGCGCCCCGTTGCTCCCGCGTATCGGCTTCGGTATCGCGCAATCCCGTGAACGCGAGCGCATCGAACTCCAGTGCCTCGCCCGTATAGACGGCGGGACTCCCGCCGTTCGCATCGGCATCGGAATAGTCGTAGGTCGCGAATGCGTTGCCGGTGCGCAGGTCGACGACGCGCGCTTCCCGGCCCGCATCGACCCGGAACGGCAACTCACCGTCGCCGCCCGTGCAGCGCGCGGTGCGCACGTCGGACACGAGATACGCGCGGCCGCCGTGATCGATCCGCATGCCCGGTTCGAGCGTGCTGAACGCGGGCCACGCACCGCCGGACGCATCGTCGGGCTCACGCACCGTGACCGCGTACTGGCCCGACGCATCCGACAGCCAGCCGAACGCGCCGTCGTCGAACACGACGTACCACTCGCTCCACGCACCGGCGTCGTAGGTCATCTGGATTCGGCCGAGCACCGTGAACGTGCGCTTGCCGTAGCGCCCGGCCGTGCCGATCTGGATCGGCGATGCATCGTCGAGCACCGTGGCCAGCTCGCCGATGCGCTCGACATCGGCACCGTGCTTGAGCAGCGTGCTGCGGCAGAACGCGCACACGGCCATCACCGCCGCCGCCGAGCGAAACTCGACCGGCGCACCGCACTGGGGGCACGAAGTACTGAACATGCGCGACGCTTACCGGGTGAGCTTCGCGAGGATGTCCGCCTTCGCGCGCGAATAGTCCTCTTCGGTCACGAGGCCCTTGTCGAGCAGCGCCTTCAGTTGTTCGAGACGTTGCACGTAATCGGTCCCGTCGGCCGGTGCGGCCGGCTGCGCGGTGGCAACCGGTGCCGCGACGGGCGCGGGCGGTGCGGCCGGCGCCGGTTGCGCGGCGCCCGCGATCTGGCCGGCCATCGCCTGCCCGATCGCCGCGCCGGCCGCGAGCCCCGCGCCGACACCCGCGATGCCGCCCGGGTTCTGCGCGGCGAGCGGAATCGCCTGCGCGGTCTGGTATTGCGTCGCGCGGGCGAGATCGCCGGCCATTCCCGCACCGATCCGCAGGTCGAGCGCCTTCTGCAGTTCGGCCGGCAACGACACGCTTTCGACCGCGAACGCATCGAGCGCGAGGCCGTAGCGCGTGAACACCGGCACCAGCGCCTCGGCGACGCGTTGCGACAGCAGCGTCTGGTTCGCGGCCATGTCGACGAACGGCACGTCGGCGGAACCGAACGTCGTGCTCATCGCGGTGACGACCAGGTTGCGCAGTTGCTGCTCGAGATCGTCGACCGTGTACTGCGCGCGCGTGCCGCTCACCTCGCGGTGGAACGCGGCCGCATCGACGATCCGGTACGAGTAGATGCCGAACGCGCGCAGCTGCACGAAGCCGAATTCGCGATCGCGGATCGTCACCGGCTGCGCGGTACCCCAGCGCCGGCCGAGCTGAAGGCGCGTGCTGAAGAAGTAGACATCCGACTTGAAAGGCGACTGAAAGAGTTTGTCCCAGTTCTTCAGGTACGTGAGCACCGGGAGGGTGCGCGTTTCCAGCTTGTACAGGCCGGGCTGGAACACGTCGGCGACCTTGCCTTCGTTGACGAAGATCGCGACCTGCGTTTCGCGCACGGTCAGCTGGCCGCCGTACTGGATTTCCTGGTCTTCCATCGGATAGCGCCAGGCCAGCACGCCGTCGGTGTCTTCCGTCCATTGCAGGACGTCGATGAACTGCTTGCGGATAAACGAACCCAGACTCATGTCGGTCTCCTCGAGCGCGTGGCGCGTCAGGTCAGGCAGGCGGCATTGATGATGCCGACGACGAGCGACGCGGTGCCCATCAGGCCGCCCATCGCGACGTTGCGATCCTCGATCGCATGGTTCATGCCGGAAATCAGGCGGGTCAGTACCGCATACGTGACGAGCTGCACGGCCATCGCGCCGACGGCCCACAGCACGACTTCGCCGAGCGTCGAGTTGTGCGCGATGCTGGACGCGAGCGTCAGGCAGAAACCGACCAGCGCGCCGCCGAACGACAGCGTCGCGGCCGCGTTGCCGTCGCGGATCAGTGCCAGTTCGTCGAACGGCGTGACCTTCAGGTACACTGCCGCGAACACAAAAAGCAGCACGAACGCCGACAGCAAATGAACCGCATAAAGATAGGCACTATTCATTCTTTTCCTCGGATCTTGTGCTCGGTTCGCCGCCCCCTCTCCGGTCGGCCCATGGAGAGCCGCCCCACGGATGGCCGCGCCAGTATATCCACATTGACGAACACTACACAACGGACGCGCCATGCTGCATAAGCGCGCGCTCGTCCTGTCGATCCTGGTGCTCGCGTCGTGCGGGCTCGGCTACGAACTGATCAGCAGCGCGCTGTCGAGCTACCTGCTCGGCGATTCGATCCTGCAGTTCTCGTCGGTGATCGGCTGCTACCTGTTCGCGATGGGGATCGGCTCGTGGCTCGCGAAGTTCATCGAGGACGACGACGTGCTCGACCGCTTCGTCGACATCGAGCTGCTCGTCGGCCTGCTCGGCGGCGTGTCGGCCGCGCTGCTGTTCGCGGTGTTCGCGTGGCTGGCCGCGCCGTTCCGCGCGGCGCTCTACGCGCTCGTGCTCGCGCTCGGCCTGCTGATCGGGATGGAGATCCCGCTCGTGATGCGTGCGTTCCAGCAGCGCCGCCAGGCATTCCGCCATACCGTCAGCGAGGTGCTGACCTTCGACTATCTCGGCTCGCTCGCCGTATCGCTGATCTTCCCGCTCGTGCTCGCGCCGCGTCTCGGCCTGTTGCGCACGAGCTTCCTGTTCGGGTTGCTGAACGCGTTCGTCGCGCTGTGGACCACGCACCTGTTCCGCGACGAGATTCGCAACGTGCGCGGCAAACTGATGCGCGCGTCGCTCGTGATCGGGCTGCTCGTCGCCGGCTTCGCGCTGTCGGACCGCATCACGCACTGGGCCGAGCACGGCGTGTATGGCGACGAGACGATCTATTCGGAAACGACGCCGTACCAGCGCATCGTGCTCACGCAGTGGCACGACGACATGCGGCTGTACCTGAACGGCAACCTGCAGTTCTCGTCGCGCGACGAGCATCGCTATCACGAGGCGCTGATCCATCCGACGATCGAGGCGCTGCCATGGGCGAGGCGCGTGCTCGTGCTCGGCGGCGGCGACGGCCTCGCGGTGCGCGAACTGCTCAAGCACCGCAACCTCGAACGGATCACGCTCGTCGATCTCGATCCGGCGATGACGAAGCTGTTCTCGACCTCCGCACCGCTCGTGAAGCTGAACCAGGGTTCGCTGAAGGACCCGCGCGTGCACGTGATCAACGACGACGCGGTGCGCTGGCTCGAATCGAACGCCGACGTGTACGACGCGATCGTCGTCGACTTCCCCGATCCGACCAACTTCGGACTCGGCCGGCTGTATTCGGTGCCGGTGTTCCGGCTGCTCGCGCGTCACCTGTCGGAGAACGGCTATGCGGTGATCCAGTCGACGTCGCCGTACTTCGCGCCGCACGCGTACTGGACGATCATCGCGACGCTGCACGAAGCCGGGCTCAACACCTGGCCATACCACTGCTACGTGCCGTCGTTCGGCGACTGGGGCTTCGTGATCGCCGGCAAGCGCCGCGACTTCACCGTGCCGACGCATTACTCGGTGCCGACTCGCTGGCTCGACGGGCAGACGGCCGCCGAGATGTTCCACTTCCCGGCCGACATGCCGGCGCTGCCGATGTCGCCGAACGAACTCAACGACCAGCCGCTCGTGCGCCGCTTCGACGACGACTGGAAGCACGTGCTGCGCTGATGGATCGCCGCACGTTCCTCGTCGCGTCCGCGGCGGCGTCGCTCGCCGCGTGCGGCCGCACCGGCTGGATCGAGACGACGCCGCGCGTCGGCTACCCCGGCATGCGCGAAGGTCACGCGCTGCGCGACCACGCGGCGCTGCCGCCGTCGTCCGGCACGATCGAGACCGACGTCGCGATCCTCGGCGCGGGCGCGGCCGGCCTGTCGTGCGCGTGGCAGCTCGCGCGCGCCGGTCACACGCGCTTCGTCGTGCTCGCCGGGCCCGAATTCGGCGGCAATGCAGCCGGCGGCCGCTTCGGCGAGCTCGGCTATCCGAAGGGCGCGCACTACCTGCCGCTGCCGTCGCGCGAATCCACGCATCTGCGCGACATGCTCGCCGATCTCGGCGTGATCGAATCGGCGCCGCTCTCCGCGCAACCCGCATACGACGAACGCGCGCTCGTGCACGCTCCCGACGAGCGCCTGTTCATCGGCGGCCAGTGGCAGGACGGCATCGTGCCGACGGCCGGCCTCGACGCCGCTGCGCTCGCGCAGCAAACCCGCTTCTTCGCATACACGGATAGCCTGCGCACCGCGCGCGGCGCGGACGGCCGCAAGGTGTTCTGCATCCCGATCGCGGAATCGTCGCGCGACCCGCGCTGGCGCGCGCTCGACCGGCGCTCGTTCAAACAGTGGCTGCTCGACGAGGGCTACACCGCGACCGCGCTGCACTGGTACCTGAACTACTGCTGCCGCGACGACTACGGTGCGGGCTACGAGCACGTGTCCGCGTGGGCCGGCCTGCACTATTTCTCGTCGCGCGGCGGCCACGCGAGCGATGCGAGCGACGGCGCGGTGCTGACCTGGCCCGACGGGCTGCATGCGATGGTGACGAAGCTGAGCGAGTCGATCACCGCGCGCACCGGCTCGAACGCGTGGTCGCGGGGTGGCTTCGCCGTTCGCGCGACTGAGCGCACAGGCGGCGTCGACGTGCTGTGCGCGCGCATCGCCGACGACGGCACACTGTCGACGTTCACGCTGAAGGCGCGTCGTGTCGTCAGCGCGATGCCGCTGTTCGTCGCGGCGCGCGTGTTTCCGCAGCTTCACGCGTATGGCTTCGATCCGGCGCGTGACCTGCCGCCGCGCGCGCCGTGGCTCGTGTCCAACTTCCTGCTCGACGGGATGCCGGCCGAGGAAGCCGGCGTGCCGCTCGCGTGGGACAACGTCGTCTACGACGGCGCGGGGCTCGGCTATGTCGTGTCGACGCACCAGCTGATCCGGATGTCGCCGCCCACGCGTTCGGTATTCTCCGCCTATCAGGCGTTGAACACGCGCACGCCGGACGACACGCGCCGCTGGCTTGCGCAGGCGCAGCCCGACGCGCTGCGCGAGCAGGCGGCGATCGACCTGCAGGCGGTGTATGGACGCGAGCTGTGGAAGCATGCGACCGCGCTCGAGATCACCGTGCGCGGCCACGCGATGGCGACCCCCGACGTCGGCTTCCTGAGCCGGCCGGGGCTGCTCGCGCTGCGCGAGGCCGACGGCCCCGTCGTGTTCGCGCATGCGGACCTGTCCGGGCTGTCGCTGTTCGAGGAAGCGTCGTACTGGGGCATGCTCGCGGCCCGGCGCGTGCTCGCCTGAGCGCCCGTTTCCGGCGCCCGCGGAGGCGCGCATTCCTTCATTGCGGCGCCGCCGGCAACCGCTATAATCGCGCGACATTCCGACTGCATTGAGCAGGCCGACGGTGCGCGCCATTCGCCGCGCCGCATGCCCTCCTCGACGACAACAATGACAAACCGAACCGTTCGACGCCTTCGCCCGTTCGCGCGCGCCGCCGCGCGCCTGCTCGCGTGCGCCCCGTTGCTGGGTGCGCCGCTGGCGCTGCATGCGGCCGATGCCGCAAGCCCCGACGCGCAGCCGCCCTCCGGCCGCTACGTCGTCGTCGACACCGGCCATACACCGGCCCACCCGGGTGCCACCGGCGCGAGCGGCCGCGTCGAATACCGATACAACCTCGACCTGTCCGGCGCCGTCGCGGAGCAACTCGCCGCGCACGGCGATCGCGTGCTGCGCACATCGGCCGACGGTCGCGATATCGCGCTCGACCAGCGCTCCACGCAGGCGCCCGACGCGAACCTGTTCGTGTCGATCCATCACGATTCGATGCAGCAGCAGTTCATCGACGCGGGCCGGCAACGCGAATTCCGCGGCTTCGCCGTGTTCGTGTCGGAGCGCAATCCGCACTACGCGGAAAGCCTGCGTTGCGCGAAGTCGATCGCCGAGCGGCTGGTCGCGGCCGGCGAGCGGCCGTCGCTCTATCACGCGCAGCCGATCAAGGGCGAGAACCGCCCATTGATCGATCCGCAACTCGGCATCCACCGCTTCGATGATCTCGTCGTGCTGCGCACCGCGCCGATTCCGGCCGTGCTGGTCGAGGCCGGCGTGATCGTCAATCCCGACGAGGAAAAGCGGCTCGCGCAGCGCGGGACGATCCAGCGTTTGTCCACCGCGATCGCGGGCGGAATCGATGCGTGTACGGCGGCCAGGTAAAGGCTGGCATCGGTCGGTTTAAACGGTTTTCACCCAGTGAGGAGCACCACCATGAAGAAGAAGAATCTGCTCGCAGCCTGCGCGCTGCTCGCGCTTGCCGTTCCGTTCGCCGCGCACGCGGCCGGCTGCGGGAAGCCGCGCAGCGCGTTCGACCAGGTGTACTGCAGCAGCAACGAGTTCTCGCAGCTCGACCGCGAACTGAACGACGAGTACGGCCGCGTGCGCAAGCAGCTGAGCGGCGACCAGCAGGCGAAGCTGAAGACGAGCCAGCTCGCGTGGATGAAGCAGCGCGACGACCGCTGTAGCGAAACGCGCGACGACGGCTACCTCGTGAACCTCCAGTGCGCGATCGACGCGACGCAATCGCGCCTGTCGTTCCTGCGCGAACGCGAGCGCGAATGCGCGAGCACGGGCTGCGTGACGGCGAAGCTCGGGGAGTAAGCGCTGCTCGGGTGCCGTGCCGTGAGTCGCCTCGCGGCGCGGCGCTTTCCGTGCCGCAATACATGTGTCGGGAAAGGCACGGACGAATCGCGCGACGCATCGCGAATGGACCACCGGTGCCAGCCCATCACAGAAACCACCGATACTCCCGCGCGCCGATCTCGTTGCGAAAATCCAGTTCCTCCTGCCGCTTGTTCTCGCAATACACCATCACGAACTCGCTGCCGAGCCCTTCACGCACGGCCGCGTGATCCTGCATCGCCGCGACGGCCGACAGCATCTCCTTCGGGAAATCGATTCCGCTGCCGCGATCGTCGTTGAGCGGCGCGATCGGCTCGAGCCGGGCATCGAGCCCGTGCTCCATTCCGGTCAGGATCGCCGCGAGCACCAGATACGGATTCGCGTCCGCGCTCGCGAGCCGATGCTCGATGCGCAGATTGCGCGCGTCCGATTCCGGAATCCGGAGGCACGCGTCGCGATCCTCGAAACCCCAACTCGCGCGGCTCGCCGCGTTCACCATCGATCCGTAGCGGCGGAACGCATTGTGATTCGGCGCGAACACCGGCATGCAGTGCGGCAGCAGCGCGAGACAGCCGGCCACCGCGTGCCGCAGCGGCCGCGGCCCGTCCGCGGCGAGCAGGTTGCGGCCCGCGTCGTCGTACAGGCTCACGTGCACGTGCATCCCGCTGCCCGGCGCATGCAGGTACGGCTTGCCCATGAAACTCGCGCGATAGCCGTGCTTCAACGCGACGCCGCGCGTGCTGCGGCAGAACATCGCCGACCAGTCGGCCGCGCGCAGCGCGTCGTCGGTATGGCCGAAATTGATCTCGAACTGGCCGGGCCCGAGCTCGGCCGTGATCACCGTCGCATCGATACCCTGCGCGCACGCGGCCTCGACCATCTCATGGAGCACGTCGGAGAAGCGCGACAGTCGCTCGATATGCATGTTCGGCTGATCGTCGGGATCGTCGGACAGGCGGTCGCGCGGATACTTCGGCATCCCGTCCTCAAGCTGCGCGTCGAACAGATAGAACTCGAGCTCGAATGCGACGACCGGCCGGATGCCGCGCCGTGCGAGCCGCCGCAGCACGCGCGCGAGCACCTCGCGCGGCTCGAACTCGACCGGCGCGTCGGTGCCGTCCGTCGTGATCAGCATCTGGCCCAGCGGCTGCTTCTCCCAGGTCACCGGCTTCAGCGTGCCCGGGATCAGCCGGCGCACGGCGTCGGGGTCGCCGTCGTTGAAACAGTAGTCGCCAATCTTGTAGAGCCCGCCCTGCGTGCCGAGCAGGATGCAGTTTTGCGGCAGCTTCAGCAACGCGCCCGCGGCCACCTTCTCGAGCGCATCGATCGGATAGCGCTTGCCGTAGAAATGCCCGGGCAGGTCGAGGCAGATCAGGTCGACATATCGGATTTCGGGGTGTGCGTGCCGGAATGCGCGGACTTCATCGACCAGCGCGGGAACGACGTCAGCCATGTCTCATCCTTTCCATGTCTTGTATGACGGTGCCGCCTCGCGGCGAACCGGATTCATGCGGCATGCACGACGTCGCACACCGCTTGCAGATCAGGACTGCAAACAACCATTCCGGCGCGGACTCCCGCTCGACCGCCTTCCGCGCCGGCAACTCAGGTGAACACCCAGATCACGCGCGCCGGCGCGTCGCCCAGGTTCGCGTAACGAAACCGCTTGTGCGCGGGAAGCTGGAATGCGTCGTTCGGGCCGAGCGTGACGGGCGTGTCGTCGCCGTCGATCCAGATCGTCAGCTCGCCCTCGAGCACGAAACCGCCCTGCTCGTCGCTGTCGTCGACGGAGCGCTCGCCGCTGCTCGCGCCGGGCGCGAGATGGCTCTCGAGGATCGAGAAGCGCGAACGCATGTTCGGCGACACGAGGATGTCCGTGATGCCGGCCGCGTAATACACGGTGCGCCGCTCGTCGGGCCGCGTGACCCACGGCACGCTGCGCGGCTTGCTCAGGCTGTAGAAATACGTGGTCGGCACGCCGAGCGCCTCGCCGATCGCGGTGAGATCCGCGACCGTCGGGCGCGACAGCCCGCGTTCGACCTGCGACAGAAAGCCGACCGAGCGGCCGATCCGTTCCGCGAGATCGTTGAGCGTGACCTTGCGATGCTTGCGCAGATCGCGGATCAGGATCGCCAGACTTTCTATCTCTTCCTGTTCGTTCATGGTGATTTCCGGTGCGTCAGACGGTATCGCGCAAACGGTACCAGGCCTTGCCGATCGCTTCCAGCGGCGCGGCGAGGCGGTCGCCGCCGGGGAAGCGCGGGTTGCGGATGCGCTGGTACTGCGCGAGCAGGCGATCGTCGCCGAGCACGGCATCGGCAAGCGCTCGCGCGCCGGCGAGCGTCGGCAGCACGCCATGCCCCGAGAAGCCCTGCAGCCAGAAGCGCTGGCCGCGGTGGCCGATGTCCGGCGTGCGTCGCATGCTGATGTCGATGTGGCCACCCCACACGTAGTCGAGCGGCACGCCGGCCAGTTGCGGGAACACGCGTTCGAGGTGCGGGCGCGTCGCCGCCGCGATGTCCGCTGGAATCCCGCCGAGATACGTGCAGCCGCCGCCGAACAGCAGGCGATTGTCGGGGCTCAGGCGGAAGTAGTCGGGCACGAACTGGTTGTCGATCACGCAGCTGTTGCGCGGCAGCAGCGAGCGTGCGACGTCCGGCGCAAGCGGCGCGGTCGCGACCTGGTAGGTGCCGACCGGCAGCAGCCGGCGCGACAGTTCGGGATCGAGCCGGTCGACGTACGCGTTGCACGCGAGCACCAGCACGTCCGCGCGCACTTCGCCGCGCGCGGTGCGGGCGACGTGGCCGCCGGCCGTCTCGCGACAGTCGAGCACGCGGCTCTGCTCGAAGATGCGGCCGCCGGCGCGTTCGATCGTCCGCGCGAGACCGAGCGCGAGCTTCAGCGGATTCAGATGACCGGCCTCGGGATCGTAGAGCGCGGCGAGATAACGCGCGCTGCCGATCCATTCGGGCATCTCGTCCTGCCCGATCACGCGCAGCCGGTCGTAGCCCCAGCGCTCCGCCGCTTCGTCGCGGGCCTGCGCGAGCATCGCGACGCGGCGCGGCCGCACCGCGGCCCACAGGCTGCCGGGGCGGTAGTCGATGTCGAAGCCGTGCCGCGCCGGGAGTTCGCGCACTTCGGTCGCGGCCCAGCGCATGCTGTCCCACAGCAGGCGCGCGCCGTCGCGGCCGAGCGAATCCTCGAGCGGCTGCATGTCGCACGACCAGCCGAGCAGTGCCTGCCCGCCGTTGCGGCCCGATGCGGCCCACGCAACGCGGCTCGCCTCGAGCACGACCGCGCGCTTGCCCGCGAGCGCGAGGCGCAACGCCGTGTGCAACCCGCTGAAGCCCGCGCCCACGACCAGCACGTCGGCGTCGATACGCTCGTCCAGTTCGGGACGCTGCGGGATCGGCGCCGGATAGGTGCCGGCGTAGTAGCTTGCGACGTGACGGTCGGACTGCACGAACATGCGGACTCCCGTGAAATTTTCGCCAGTTAATTTCATGAAAAATTAGCATGGCAATTTCACGATGGCAAGCGGGAGGATGGGACCGTCATCGTCATGAAAATGAAAGTTCGCCGAGTGCCGGCATGACGCTTGCGCCCGCAGCACGGCACGCTCGCGCCGTCTGTATCTTTTTCCACGCGCGGCGAGCGCCGATAATGCGTTCAGCTGCGACCGACGCCGTCGCATCGATGCAAGGAGGTTCCCGCATGACGACCCCGTTCAAGCTGGGCGACCACGTCCGCTGGAATTCCGAAGCCGGTTACGTCACCGGCACGATCATCGCGATCCACACGCAGGATTTCGACTACAAGGGCCATCGCCACCGCGCGTCGCCGGACGATCCGCAGTACGAGATCAAGAGCGACCGCACCGACCACGTCGCCGCGCATCGCGGCCGCGTGCTCGAACGCCTTGCCGGCAAGGATGACGCGTGACGCTCCCGTTCTACACGATCGGCCATTCGCACCGCACGCTCGACGAATTCGTCGAGATGCTCGCGGCGTTCGATGTCGCGCTGCTCGCCGATGTCCGCAAGATGACGCGCTCTCGCACGAATCCTCAGTTCAACGAAGCGACGCTGCCGGACGCACTGGCCGCCGTCGACATCGCGTACGAGCACATCGCCGCACTCGGCGGACTGCGCGGCAAGTCGCGCGGCGTGCCCGACGACGTCAACGACTTCTGGACGAACCGCAGCTTCCATCGCTACGCCGACTATGCGCTGTCGCCCGAGTTTCGAACGGGCCTCGACCGGTTGATCGCGCAAGGGCACCGGCAGCGCTGCGCGATCATGTGTTCGGAAGCCGTGTGGTGGCGCTGTCACCGGCGCATCGTGTCCGACTACCTGATCGCGCGCGGCGAGACGGTGCTGCACATCATGGGCCTGAATCGCGTGGAGCCCGCGCGTCTCACGGCCGGTGCCGTGATCCGGGACGACGGCACGATCGTCTATCCGGACGTCGCAGGCGATGCGGCAGCAGAAGCAGCCGGCGCGCGGCCGAACGCGTGACGCGGCACCGGTCGCCTACGTGAGGCCTTGACGGCGTGAAGGCGTCATGCCCGAAGCAACACGACACGTCGTCCGGCCGCGCGCCCGGTGCACCCGAAACGCTGCGCGCTTTGCGCCGCCGCGATCCTGCATTACCATCGGGCGACCATCGCGCGTCACCGCGCCTCACTACTTCTCTGCTCCCACACCGATGCTCGCCCTCATCATCATCGCCGGCCTGTGGGCCGGCCTGCAGAACGCCCTGGCGGGCGGCGGCTCGTTCGTCACGCTGCCCGCGCTGATCGTGTCGGGGATGTCGCCGCTCGCGGCGAACATCACGTCGACGGTCGCGCTGTTTCCCGGCCAGGTCACGACGGGCTGGGCAAGCCGGAACATGGTGCGCGGCGCGGGCAAGCTGCCGTTTCGCGCGCTGTTCGCGATCAGCGTGGTCGGCGGCGCGTTGGGCGGCCTGCTGCTGCTGAAAACGCCGTCGTCGATCTTCTCGCACCTCGTGCCGTGGCTCGTGCTGTTCGCGACGGTCGTGTTCGCATGGGGCAGCTTCTTCCGCAAGCCAGGCGAAGGTGCCCGGCATCTCGGCCCCGTCACGGCCGCGATCTCGCAATTCCTGATCGCGATCTACGGCGGCTACTTCGGCGGCGGCATCGGGTTCCTGATGATGGCCGCGCTGACGATGGCCGGCCTGTCGCCGCGTCACGCGATGTCGACCAAGAACGCGCTCGCGGGCGTGATGAACGCATCGGCGGTCGTGCTGTTCCTGACCTCGCCGCACCTGCACTGGCAGGCGGCGATCGCGCTCGGCGGCGGCGCGATCGTCGGCGGCCTGCTCGGCGCGTGGGCGCTACACCGCGTGAACGAACGCGTGCTGCGGATCGCGATCGTCTGCATCGGCGCCGCGCTGACCGTCGGGCTGTTCGTCAAGCCGATCTGACACGCGCGCCGAGCGCCGCTCAACCGAACGGCCGCACGCCGATCAGCGGGCCGTGCAGGAACAGCGCGAAGACGGCCCATACGACGAGCCCGGCCACGATCGTCACGGCATCGCCCGACAGCCTGCCGGCCGGATAGCGGACGCCGTTGCGGCGGTCGCGTGCGCGCCACACGACGAAATCAACCAGCGACCAAACGAAAAATGCACCGAACAGCACGACCGCATGCAGCGTGCCGTTCGCGAGCAGGTGCGCGACCGCCCACACCATCACGCCAGCCACCATCGGATGGCCGACGAGCGTCTTGATGCGATTGCCGGGCACATAGCACGCGGCGATCAGCACGAATGCGATCGCGGTCAGCATGCCGGTGAGGTGCCGCACGCCGACGGGCGACACCCACAGCAGCGCCCCGCCCTGGCGTGCGATCCCGTACCCCCAGATGATCAGCACGAAGCCGACGATCGACGTGATCGCATAGGGGCCCTTCCAACGTTTCTCGCCGATCCGCTCGATGGTCGCGGACCGCCAGCCATCCGCGACGATCCGGATCGAATGCACACCAAGGAAGATCGCTAAACCGAGAATCAGGACGAGCATCGGCTTTCTCCGTCTGGAACGATGAGTAGGGAATCATTCGCGCGGCTTTCGGTGCGCCGTTCGCGAGGCCGGCGTCATGGCCGGTGCGGGTCGCGCCAGACGCGGACGCGATCCGCGCCGATCATAAACGCCGTGGCCGCCGTTGTGAAGCATGACGCACATGCGGTCCGGCAAGGTTGATGCTTTCGTACATCCCGGCGCGAGTGGCAGGAATCAGGCGCATCTCCCGGCGCCCCGTACATCACAAACCAAGGGGAACGTAAATCGCGGTGTGGCGACGATGGGGCAGCTGACGCTACGGTTGCTTGCGCTTCGCCATGGATTTCGCGGACGGTTTCGAGACGCGCTTCGGCGCCGCTTTCACCTTCGCCCTGTGCTTCGGCGCCCCCGCCAGCAGCGCCGCGCGATACGCGCCGCGACACCAGTCGAACAGCGCGCCCGCGTCCTCGAGCACGTCGGCCGGCGTTTCGTAATAGCCCTCGAGCGCAACGGTGCGCGTGGGACGCGCGTACGAGAACGGCCCCATCCCCGCCGCCACGAACGCCGGACGGTTCACGTCGTCGACGCGCAGGAACAGCGACCCGCGCGACATGAAGCCGAACATCACGCCGTCGAGCCGCATCGCGGCGCCGCTGAAGAACCGCGCGACCTCCACCTTGCCGAGCGGCGCGAGCCGGTACGCGATCTCCTCGCCGTGCGCCTTCTGGGATTGCCAGCTCATGCCGGCTCCGTGCAGCGCTGCGTCCACGTATCGAGTTCCGCGTCGTCGAAGCCGACGGCCGCCGCGCTCTCGCGGATCTGCCGCCACGTCGCACGATCGACCGGAATGCCGTGCGCACCGCGCGCGGCGCGGCTCGCCTCTTCCTGCTCGCCGGGCATCTGTACCGGCGCATCGCCCGCCTGCGGCGACGCCTTCGCCCAAGCGACGAACGCGTCGGCTTCGCGCTGCGCGTCGGCGGCATCGAACGCGTTCGGATCGATCAGCACCGACAGCATCCCGTTGACGATCGCGCTCGTCTTCTGCAGCGTGTCGCCGTAGGTCGTATGTCCGCCCACCAGCGCGCCGCCGAGGATTTCGCACATCGCGGCCAGCGCATAGCCCTTGTGCAGACCGAATGGCAGCAGCGAGCCGAACGGCTGCTCGTGCATGACTGCCGGATCGTCGGTCGGCTGGCCGCGATGATCGATCAGCGACCCGGCCGGCACGCGCTTGCGCTGGTTGTATGCGACGCGCGTCTTGCCGTACGCGATCGCGCTCGTCGCGAAGTCGAGCAGTAGCGGCGGCCGGCCCGCGCGCGGATACGCGGCGCAGAACGGGTTCGTGCCAAAACGCGGATCGGTGCCGTGCAGCGGCGCGACCAGCAAGTCGCCCGGCACGTTGACGAAATGAAACGACACGAGCCCCGAGCGCGCGCACTGCTCGGCCCAGTGTCCGATGCGGCCGAGGTGATGGACGTCGCGCAGCCCGATCGCGCAGATGCCCATGCGCCGCGCGCGCTCGATCCCTTCGACCATCGCCTCGAACGCGATCACCTGGCCGAAGCCGCGCCCGCCGTCGATCGTCAGCACCGCGCCGCCGTCGCGGACGATCGACGCGTGCCCGTTCAGTTGCAGCTGCCCTTCCCGCCACGATGCGACGTAGTTCGGGATCATGCCGATCCCGTGCGAATCGTGACCGGCCAGGTTCGCGCCGACCAGGTGATCGGCGACGAGCCGCGCCTCGCGCTCGCTGCTGCCGGCCCGCTCCCACAGCGCCGCGACGAATGCGTGCAGCGGTTCGGCGCGCATGCGCAGCGCTTCGGTATCGGGTGTCGGCAGTGCGGTCATCGGCAAGGCTCCGTCAGGTCGGGCGGGATCCGGTCGAGTCGGGAAAAGACGGGACAGGCAGCGCGAACGCTCAGCGCGCGGACGCAATCACGTCCGCCACCGCCGCGGTCAGCTTCTTCGCGTACGGCACGTGCAGGAACTCGTTCGGGCCGTGCGCATTCGACTTCGGCCCGAGCACGCCGCACACCATGAACTGCGCGGACGGGAAGCCGGCCTGCAACACGTTCATCAGCGGGATCGTGCCGCCGAGGCCCATGTATGCGCAATCCGCGCCGAAGTGGCGGCGCGACGCGGCGTCGAGCGACGACGCGAGCCACGGCGCGAGATCCGGCGCGCTCCAGCCGGTCGCGGCGCCCGCATCCGGCTTGAACGTGACCTTCGCGTTGTATGGCGGATCGAGTTCGAGCAGTTCCTTGAGTTGCTGCACGGCCTGTGCGGCGTCGACCAGCGGCGGCAGGCGCAGCGACAGCTTGAACGCGGTGCGCGGACGCAGCACGTTGCCCGCGTCGGCGAGCGCCGGCAGGCCGGACGCGCCCGTCACCGACAGCGACGGACGCCACGTCGAATTCAGCAGCGCCTCGCGCGGATCGGTCGTGGTCGGCAGCACCGGCTTGCCGTCCGCACCGCATGCCCACGGCAGCCCCTTCCACACGGCGTCGCCGAGGATCGCGGCGGCCGCGTCGGCTTCGCGCACGCGGCTGTCGGGAATCTCGCAATGAAACACGCCCGGCAGCAGGTTGCCGTTCCGCGCGTCTTCCAGGCGCTCGAACAGCTGGCGCATCACGCGGAAGCTCGACGGTGCGATGCCGCCGAAGACGCCCGAGTGAACGCCTTCCTCGAGCACCTCGACCTGCAGGTCGCCGGACACCAGCCCGCGCAGCGACGTCGTGAGCCACATCTGGTCGTAGTTGCCGGCACCCGAATCGAGGCACACGACGAGCGACACCTGGCCGAGCCGGTCGCGCAGCGCGTCGACGTACGGCAGCAGGTCGTAGCTGCCCGACTCCTCGCAGGTCTCGATCAGGCCGACGCAGCGCGGCCGTTCGACGCCCTGCTCGTCGAGCGCGCCGAGCGCCGCGAGGCTCGCGTAGATCGCGTAGCCGTCGTCCGCGCCGCCGCGGCCGTACAGCTTGCCGTTCTCGAACTTCGGCGTCCACGGGCCGAGGTCCGCGCGCCAGCCGTCGAATTCGGGCTGCTTGTCGAGGTGGCCGTACAGCAGGATCGTGTCGGTGCTGCCCGAGCGGGTTGCGGGCGTTTCGAAGAAGATCACCGGCGTGCGGCCGGGCAGGCGCACGATCTCGAGCTTCAGGCCTTTCACCGGCTGGCGTTCGGCCCACTGCGCGGCATCGGTGACGACCCGTTCGAGATACCCGCGTTTCGCCCAGTCGGGGTCGAATGCGGGGCTCTTCGCGGGGATCGCGATGTAGTCGGTCAGTGCGTGAAGGATTTCATCGTTCCACTTGCGCTCGACGAAGGTAACGAGCTTGTCATGGTCGAGGACGGGGGTAGTGTCGACGGAGGTCATGGTGGGGGTGCCTGGATCGGGCTGACGAAAACCCGGATGATACGCCGATGGCCCCGGCCCGGGGCCCTTTGCGCGGCCGGTTTTTGGGGGCCTTTTCGACCCGTTTCCCGCACCGCTTCACGCGCCCGCTCAGACGGCCTGCGGGAATGCGTCGCGCAGCCCCGCCGCGCACGCCAGCGCGTCGTCCCACAGTCGTCGTGTCAGCGCCCCGGCGTCCTCTTCGCGCGCGAGCGCCGCCGCCTCGCCCGACCACAGCAGCGAGAAATCGTCGCGTCCCTGCCGTTCGAATGCGCCGCGCAGCGGATCGACCGCGGCCGTCGCGAGCGGGAACGCGGGCGCGAGCGCGCTCATCGGCCCCTGCTCGCGCATGAAACGCGTCAGCAGGCCGCGCGCCGGCCGGCCCGTGTACAGGTTGGTCATGCGGGTGCCGTCGTCGCGCGCCGCCCGCACCGCCGCGCGGTGCTGCGCCGAGCGGCCGGCCTGCGGCGTCAGCAGGTAGCCGGTGCCGATCTGCACAGCACGTGCGCCGAGTGCGAACGCGGCCGCGATGCCGCGGCCGTCGGCGATCGCGCCGGCGGCGATCACCGGCGCGCGCACCGCGTCGACGATCTGCGGCAGCAGCGCGAACAGGCCCGGCTGCGCGTGGATGTCGTCGGTCAGGAACATCCCGCGATGCCCGCCTGCCTCGGCACCCTGCGCGACGATCGCATCGACACCGCGCGCATCGAGCCAGCGCGCTTCCTCGACGGTCGTCGCCGACGACACGACCCGCGCCCCGGTGCGACGCACGCGCGCCAGCAGTGCGTCGTCCGGCAACCCGAAATGAAAGCTCACGACGGCCGGCCGCGATTCCTCGACCACCGCGCACATCGCGTCGTCGAACGGCGCACGGCCGTGCCCGCCCTTCACCCCGGCCGGATCGAGCCCGGCTTCCGCGTAGTAGCCGGCAAGCGCCGCGCGCCAGCGCGCGTCGACCTCGCCGTCGGGCGCGGGTGGCGCATGACAGAAGAAGTTGACGTTGAACGGCGCCGGCGTGCGCGCGCGAATCGCCGCGATCTCGTCGCGCAATTGCTGCGGGCCGAGCGCCGCGCATGCGAGCGAGCCGAGCCCGCCTGCTTCGCAGACGGCAATTGCAAGCGCGCTCAACGAACCGACCATCGGCGCCTGGATCAACGGCAAGCGGGAAGGCAACATCGACATCACCCCTCGGAACGAAAGCATCGCCATGCGCGCCGGCGACGCACTTTGACAATTAATGCAGCAAATAATAACCGACACATTCGAATACGAACGACCGGGTTATTTACATCACGAAATGAGTTAACTGATTCGTCAAAAAATCGATTATCCGCTCACGGTCGATCCGGCCGATTTTAGATCGACTGGCAAAACCACCGCAAACCCCCGCCAGCCTTGCCGCCTCACCCGATCAATCCAGCCCCGCAACACCGAGCGCCCCTCATTTCAATGACATCCATCAACATTTAACCAATTAAATTTAGGCGTTTACCATTACCCAACCCGATTAACGATATACCATGACGTCGTTAATAAAACGGCAATCCATTCCGGAATCGTCGACCGGCGCCGGGCCGCGCCACCTCAACCGCATCACGTCCATTCAAGGAGCCTCGCATGTCCGATGCCAGCTCGTCCTCCTCTCGTTCCGCCGCCGCGCCAGCCGCGACTTCCGCGCCGAAAATCGGCGTCGTCCCCGCCACGCTGATGGTCGCGGGCAACATGATGGGCTCCGGCGTCTTCATGCTGCCCGCGAACCTCGCCGCCACCGGCGGCATCGCGATCTTCGGCTGGCTGATCACCGTCGTCGGCGCCGTGTCGCTCGCGCTGGTGTTCGCGAAGCTCGCGGCGATCGACCCGGCCGCCGGCGGCCCGTACGCGTATGCACGCAAGTCGTTCGGCCCGTACATGGGCTATCAGACCAACCTGATCTACTGGCTCGCGAACGTGCTCGGCAACGTCGGCCTCGCGGTCGCCGGCCTCGGCTATCTCACGCACTTCTTCCCGATGCTGCGCGACCCGCTCGTGTTCGCGCTCGCGCAGATCTTCGTGATCTGGCTGTTCACCTACGCGAACATCCTGGGGCCGAACGTGGTCGGCCGCGTGCAGTCGGTCACGACGATCTTCGCGCTCGTGCCGATTCTCGGGATGGCCGTGTTCGGCTGGTTCTGGTTCAGCAAGGACGTGTACTTCGCCGGCTGGAACGTGTCGGGCGCGAGCAGCTTCAGCGCGATCGGCGCGACGCTGAACTTCACGCTGTGGGCGTTCATCGGCGTCGAGAGCGCGTCGGTGTCGGCCGGCGTCGTCGAGAACCCGTCGCGCAACGTGCCGATCGCGACCGTCGGCGGCGTCGTGCTCGCGGCAGTCTGCTACGTGCTCAGCTCGACCGTGATCATGGGGATGATCCCGAACAAGGCACTGCTCGCGTCGAGCGCGCCGTTCGCGGATGCGGCGCGCCTCGCGCTCGGCGACACCGCCGCGAACGCGGTCGCGATCTGCGCGGCGCTCGGCTGCCTCGGCTCGCTCGCGGGCTGGACGCTGCTGGTCGGCCAGACCGCGAAGGCCGCGGCCGACGACGGCCTGTTCGCCGGCGTGTTCGCACGCGTCAACTCGAAGAACGTGCCGTCGGCCGGCCTCGCGATCGTCGCGGTCATCATGTCGGTGCAGGTGCTCGCGACGATGTCGCCGAGCGCGAGCGAGCAGTTCGGCAAGATCGCATCGATCGCCGTGATCATGACGCTCCTGCCGTACATCTACTCGTGCATCGCGATCAAGGTGCTCGGCTACGGCAAGATGCCGTCGCACCAGTTCACCTTCTACACGATCGTCGGCCTGATCGGCGCCGTCTACGCGCTGTGGGCGATGGTCGGCTCCGACGGCCAGCAGACGCGCTGGTCGTTGATCTTCGTGATCGCGACGATCGTGTTCTACGAGCTGTCGATCAACCGCCAGCGCGAAATCGAGGAAACCCACGTCCATCCGGGCGGCCGCTCGCCGCGCTGGGTGCGCTACCTCGCGCTCGGCGTCACCATCGTCGCGCTCGTCGCGACCTTCTGGATCTCCGTCGGCCAGCACAGGGCCGACCGCCTTCACGCACGCTCGCCGGCCGTCGCCGCAGGCATCCCGGCAACTCAACCAACGGGGGAATAACCCATGACCGCTTCCTTGACCCAACCGGCATTCCGTCGCCTCGGCATGAAGGCGCTGCTCGTGCAGCACGACATCGACGAACGCACGGCCACCGGGCGCGCGGCCACCGCGCTCGTCGAAGAATTGCGCACGCGGCTCGTCGACGTCGTGATCGCGACGTCCGCCGAAGACGCACGCGCGGTGGTCGACGCCGATCCCGCGATCCAGTGCCTGCTGCTCAACTGGGAGCTCGGCAACGATCCCGGCCATGCGCCCGCGCAGGCCGTGCTCGACGCGATGCGCGCGCGCAATGCGACGGTGCCGGTGTTCCTGCTTGCGAGCCGCGCGAGCGCGGCCGCGATTCCCGTCGACGCGATGCGCAAGGCCGACGACTTCATCTGGATGCTGGAGGACACCACCGCGTTCATCGGCGGGCGGATCGTCGCCGCGATCGAACGCTACCGCGAGACCGTGCTGCCGCCGATGTTCCGCGCGCTCGCGCAGTTCTCGCGCGTGTACGAATACTCGTGGCACACGCCGGGCCACACGGGCGGCACCGCGTTCCTGAAATCGCCGGTCGGCCGCGCGTACTTCGAATTCTTCGGCGAAGCGCTGTTCCGCTCGGACCTGTCGATCTCGGTCGGGGAACTCGGCTCGCTGCTCGACCACTCGGGCCCGATCGGTGAAAGCGAGCGCTATGCGGCGCGCGTGTTCGGCGCGCACCGCACGTATCACGTGACGAACGGCTCGTCGATGTCGAACCGCGTGATCCTGATGGCGAGCGTCACGCGCAACCAGGTCGCGCTGTGCGACCGCAACTGCCACAAGTCGGCCGAGCATGCGATGACGATGTCCGGCGCGATTCCGACCTACCTGATCCCGTCGCGCAACCATTACGGGATCATCGGGCCGATCATGCCGGAACGGCTCACGGCCGCCGCCGTGCGCCTCGCGATCGACGCGAACCCGCTGGTGCGCGGCCACGACGGCATCGATCCGACGCCCGTGCATGCGCTGATCACGAACTCGACGTACGACGGCCTCTGCTACAACGTCGCGCGCGTCGAGGAACTGCTCGGCCAGAGCGTCGATCGATTGCATTTCGACGAAGCGTGGTACGGCTATGCGCGGTTCAACCCGATCTACCGAGACCGTCACGCGATGCACGGCGATCCGTCGCGGCACGACGCGAGCAAGCCGACCGTGTTCGCGACGCAGTCGACGCACAAGCTGCTCGCCGCGCTGTCGCAGGCGTCGTTCATCCATGTCCGCGACGGCCGCAACCCGATCGAGCATGCGCGCTTCAACGAGGCGTACATGATGCATGCGTCGACGTCGCCGAACTACGCGATCATCGCGTCGAACGACGTGAGCGCCGCGATGATGGACGGCCCCGGCGGCGAGGCGCTGACGACCGACGCGATCCGCGAGGCCGTCTCGTTCCGCCGGATGCTCGCGCGGCTGCATGCGGAATGCGAGGAAAACAACGACTGGTTCTTCAACGGCTGGCAGCCTGACACCGTCGTCGATCGCAAGACCGGCCGGCGCATGCGCTTCCATGAGGCGGACGAGACGCTGCTCGCCACCGATCCGTCATGCTGGGTGCTGCATCCCGGCGAGACCTGGCACGGCTTCGGCGAGATCGAGGACGACTACTGCATGCTCGATCCGATCAAGGTGTCGATCGTGACGCCGGGCGTCGCGCCGCACGGCGGCCTGATGCCGGTCGGCATTCCGGCATCGGTCGTCACCGCGTACCTGGACCGGCACGGGATCGTCGTCGAGAAGACGACCGACTTCACGATCCTGTTCCTGTTCTCGCTCGGCGTGACCAAGGGCAAGTGGGGCACGCTCGTCAACACGCTGCTCGACTTCAAGCGCGACTACGACGCGAACGTGCCGCTCGAGCAGGCGCTGCCGGAGCTCGTCGCGCGCTATCCGGACCGCTACGGCAAGTTCGGCCTGCGTGACCTGTGCGACCTGATGTTCAGCGCGATGAGCGACCTGAAGACGACCGAGATGATGTCGCGCGGCTTCTCGACGCTGCCGCAGCCCGACTTCAGCCCGGCCGAGGCGTACGAGCATCTCGTGCACAACGACATCGAGATGCTGGCGCTGTCGGAGATGGAAGGCCGCACCGTCGCGACGGGCGTCGTGCCCTACCCGCCGGGCATTCCGCTGCTGATGCCCGGCGAGAACGCGGGGCCGGCCGACGGCCCGCTGCTCGGCTACCTGAAGGCGCTCGAGCAGTTCGACCTGCGCTTCCCCGGCTTCACGCACGACACGCATGGCGTCGAAGTCGAGGACGGCGTGTACCGGATCGCGTGCATCAAGGAAACGACGCGCGATACCAACACGCGCTGAGCATGCGCATTGCGGCGCCGCGCCGGCAGGAGGCGGCCGGCGTCGCGACGCGTAACGCCCCGCCGGTCATGCCGGTAACCGGCCGACCCACGCGGCAAGCAGCGCTTCGCCTTCTTCGTCGAGCTTGCCCTTCAGTTCGCCGTACCACGGCGCGATCGCGGCCGCGTGCCTGAAGTCGGGCAAAAACGAACGACGCCGGGCAACGCTGCTGCAGGAGAAGACGCGCCGCTCACGCGTCCGACGACCGGACGCCGCGATCCATCCCGCGCCGGTATGCGGCAGGGCTCGTCGCCGCGACGCGCCGGAAATGCCGGCGCAGCGACTCCTCGGAACCGAACCCCGCGCGCGCGGCAATCTGCGCGAGCGACAGCCCGGGATGCGCTTCGAGCATGTCCTTCGCGACGTTCACGCGCTCGCGGATCAGCCATGCGAGCGGCGACATCCCCGTCGCATCCGCGAACTGCCGCTGCAGCGTGCGCGTGCTCATCGCGGCCTGCGTGGCCAGCGACGCGAGCGTGTGCGGCTCGGCCGCATGCGCGCGCATCCAGTCGATCAGCTTCGCGAGCCGGTCGCTGCCGCCCGGCGCCACCGGGCGCGGTACGAACTGCGCCTGGCCGCCGTCGCGATGCGGCGGCAGCACGAGGCGCTGCGCGACGCGGTTCGCGATCGCGCCGCCATGATCGCGGCGCACGAGATGCAGCAGCATGTCGAGCCCCGCTGCCGAGCCGGCCGACGTGACGATCTGCCCTTCGTCGACGTAGAGCGCATCGGGATTCACGCGCAGCGCCGGATAGCGCGCCTGCAGGCGCTCGGCGTAGCGCCAGTGCGTCGTCACGGTGAGCCCGTCGAGCACGCCGGCCGCCGCGAGCACGAACACGCCCGAGCAGATCGAACAGAGCCGCGCGCCGCGCCGATGCGCGGCACGCAGCTTCTTCAGCAACGGCTCCGGCGGCGGTTCGTCCGGATCGCGCCAGCCGGGAATCACGACGGTGTCCGCGCGATCGAGCATCGCGAGCCGGTACGGCGCGGCAACCGTGATGCCGCCCGCCGCGCGCACGGGCCCCGGCTCGCTCGCGCAGACCGCGAAGCGATACCAGTCGACGCCGAGTTCCGGGCGTTCGAGCGCGAACAGTTCGACCACGCAGCCGAATTCGAAGGTGCAGAGGCGATCGTAGGCGAGCGCGACGACGAGATGATTGTGCATGGCGCGATGTTACCGGAACTTGTCGATCACGCCACTGCCGCGATGGCTGCCGAACCGCGATACTGCCCTTCATTCCGGCGCATTCCGCGCCGTCCTTCAGGAGCGCCTTTCATGTCATATGTCACCGACGTCCCCGCCGCCGACAGCGCCACCGCCCTCGCGCACTTCGAAGCATCGCTGCGCTTCGAGACCGATTGCTGGGACGTGCACGACGCCCTTGCGTCCGGCGCGCCCGATTTCGTGCTGCTCGACGTCCGGAGTCCGGCACAATTTGCCGCCGGCCACGTGCCCGGCGCGCGCAACCTGCCGCACCGCAAGATCGTCGCCGGCAAGCTCGCCGACCATCCGGCCGACACGCTGTTCGTCGTCTACTGCGCGGGCCCGCACTGCAACGGCGCCGCGCGCGCGGCGATCCGGTTCGCGCGCCTCGGCCGCCCGGTGAAGCTGATGATCGGGGGCATCACCGGCTGGCTCGACGAAGGTTTCACGTTGAGCAACGAAGTGCAGCCGGAGGACGTCGCCGCGCGCTGATCGTCATTAAAAACGCAACAATCAATTGCCAGCACGCGAACGGAAAAAGCGCGACAATCGGCCTCATTGCAGTTCGGACGGAGCAGCAACATGGAACACGCAGTCCTGATTCAGATGGCCGGTTCGGTCGCAGCGATCGCGCTCTATTTTCTTCCGGCCGTCGTCGCCGACCGGCGCGGCCGGCACGACAAGCTGACGATCGCGATGTTCAATGCCCTGTTCGCGTGGACGGGCATCGGCTGGCTGATGACGCTGTACTGGGCATGCCAGCCGAACCCGCAAACCGACGTCGCGCAAACCATCCTCGCGAAGCGCCGCGGCATCAGCATGCGGACCTTCTCCGCCGGTCTCGTCGAGCGCGTGCAGCGCCGCGTCGCCGCCCAGGAGCAATGGGCCGAGAAGCAAGGTTGCCGCTAGGCGGTCACGCGGCTCCGCTTACCTCGCCACGCCGAACTTCGGCATCCTGACGTTGGTCGAGGCCCGGTAGTCCCACACCAGCCTGTCGCGCGGCGCGTCGCCGCCTGCGCGCAACCACGCCCCGAACGCCCCCGCCGTCACCGCCCGCGCGATCCGCTCGCCCGGGCAGCCGTGCGGCCCCGTGCCGAATCCGAAGTTCGGCCGCGGCGCGCGGCCCGGCAGCAAGCGATGCGGCTCGCGATACACGGCCGGATCGCGGTTCGCCGCCGCGAGCACGACCAGGATGGCCGCACCGGCATCGACGCTCACGCCTTCGATCGTCGTGTGCGACGCGACGAAGCGGCGCGTGTTCTGCACGGGGGAATCGAATCGGCCGACCTCGGCGACGAATGCATCGACGGCGGCGGGATCCGCCATCGCGCGTTCGTCGTCCATGCCGTCCCACGCGACCAGCACGTTGCCGAGCCACGCGGCCGTCGCCTCGCACGTCTGCGACAGCAACCCGATGAGATTCGCGACCAGCGCGCCGCTCGCGTGCCAGCCCGCCGCACCGGCCGCCTGCTGAATCGTCGCGACCAGCGAGCCGTCCTGCGCACGCGCGAGCGCGATACGTTCCGTCATCCGGTCGAGCAGTTGCCGCGCGGCTTCGCTCGCGCGGGCCAGCGCCGCGTCGTCCGACAGCGGCGACAGCGCGGCGACGAAGTCGACGACCAGTGCGGCGATATCGTCGAGCTGCGCGTCGTCGAAGCCGAGCAGATCGGCGACCGCGCAAACGGGCACCGTCAGGCACCACGCGTTCAACGCATCGGCGTCATGCGGCGCGCGCAGCCGGCTGCCGGCAAGTCGGGCAGCCCGCTCGCGCAACGCATCCGCGTCGAGCGGCGCGAACGCCGCGCGCAGCGCCTGCTTCGGCACGTCGTGCCGCAGGGTGCCGTCGTTCATGCGCACCAGTTCGCCGAACAGCGCGCCCGCCGTCGTGCCGCGCAACGCGGGCGGTACCGGCGCATCGAGCGGCCTGACGCGGCACGCCGGGTGGCCCAGCACGGCTGCCACGCTCGCCGCCCGGCTCGCGACCCACAGGCCGAGCGAGGCGTCGAACGCGAGCGGCGGCCCGTCGACGAGCGTTGCGTAATACGGGTAGGGATCGCGGTGCGTGACCGCGGCAATCGGATTGGTCGGGTTCATGAGCGCAGTATCGGCGCGCCGAGCCGCCGCATGTTTCAGGTTGACGTGAAATGTCGCGGATGTCGCGGCGGTGCCGCCATTGCAGGCTGCTGCAACGCAGCAACACAGCAACGCACGGGCGGCGAGCGGCGCCGCGCCGTCACGGATGCGGTGTCAGGCTGCCGACCGGTAGCGGTGCGCCTGCATGCGCACGCGGACGCGCCCGGCGGAAATCGCACGCGGCTCGGGCACCACCGTTTCGTGATGGAACATTTCCTGCCGGAAATGGCCGCCGTCGTCGAACCACTGGCAGATCAGCCAGTCGGCATCGTCGAACACGACCGGCCCGGCGTAGGTGACGGTCATGCGCGGCCCGCCGGTTTTCAGCGTCACGACATCGCCGACGCGAAAGTCGCCGTGGGGATTTTCTCGGATTGTCATCGCTCTCTCGATTTTTTATATATTCATTTTCCGGCGGCCCGCTGGCCGGACATTCGGATCTGCCGCAGATTACCAATCCCAAAAATAACCGGCAACTCCCGAATACCCTAAAAACATCGGTCGGAATATCGCAACAATACGCGGCATCGGTTCGCTTGTCGGGCGGCTGTCGCCAGAACCGGCGTGGCTTGCGCGCCGGTTCCGGCCGAACGGCAGGAATGCGGAGAATAAACGATGTATTTCGCGCCGTCATCGAACTTTAAATCGGCAGCGGTTCCGATTGATTACCGTCAATCGGTGTTCGGCTGGAAACGTTCCCACGTTTTACCGGCGCTCATTGTTCAAACCGGACCGGCAAATTGTCCGGCGCCGAAAACCAGCGATTGAGGTCGCGCCCCGGCACCGCCGCCTGCGCGAACGTGAACGTGCCGTCGCGCGCCATTTCCGTCGCGGCGCGCAGGAACGCGCCGAGTGCGGCCCGCGCCAGCGCGCCGCCGACGCTGACGCGCTTCACGCCGAGCCCGGCGAGCGCCTCGAGGCTCAGCAACCCGCCCTGCAGCCCCATCACGACGTTGACCGGCGCGCCGACCGCGCGCGTGAGCGCCGCGATGTCGTCGGGATCCGTCACGCCCGGTGCGTACAGCACGTCGGCGCCCACGTCGCGATACGCGACCAGCCGCGCGATCGTGTCGGCGAGGTCGTGTCGGCCGTGGAGATAGTTTTCGCAGCGCGCGGTCAGCGTGAACGGAAACGGCAGCGCGCGCGCCGCGTCGACCGCTGCCGCGATGCGCTCGACCGCCGCGTCGTGCGGATAGATCGGCGCGTCGGCACGGCCGGTCGCATCCTCGATCGAGCCGCCCACCGCGCCGGCGCCGGCCGCCAGGCGGATCGTCTCGGCGACCGTGTCGGGCGCATCGCCGAAGCCGTTCTCGAGATCGGCGCTGACCGGCAGGCCGCCCGCGGCAACGATCTCGGCGATGTGGCCGAGTATCTCGTCACGGCCGATCGCGTTGTCGGGCCGCCCTCTCGAAAAGGCGAAACCGGCGCTCGTGGTGGCGAGCGCGTCGAAGCCGGCCATCGCGAGCAGCCGGGCGGAACCGGCATCCCACGGGTTCGGGATGATGAAGGCGCCGGCACGCGTGTGCAGCGCGCGGAAGGCCTCGGCTTGACGGAACTGCACGCTGGAATCGGACATCGGTGTCTCCTCGGAACGGGAGACGTCAGCATACGCGCGCGCGGCACCGCGACGGTTCAGGCCGCGGTGAAATGTCGATGTGGATGGACGCCCGGGCCCCGCACGCTCAGCGCGATGCGCGACTACACGACATACGCGCCCTTCGCATGCAGTTCCGCCTCCGCGCGCTCGAGCGCCGCGATCGCATCGCTGCCTTCAAGCGCCAGCAACTGCGCGACCAGCGTCTCGGCCATCGCATGTGCGGCGACCAGCGACGGAAAGAACGACGGGCTGTCGTGCGTGAAGATCAGCTGCGCGTCCGCATGCAGCGCGATCGGCGACACCGCGCTGTCGGTGATCGCGACGATCTTGCTGCCCTGCGCCTTCGCCGCCTGCGCGACGCGCGTCGCTTCCGCCGAGTACGGCGCGAAGCTGACGACCACGGTCACGCTCTGCTTCGCGATCGTGCGCAACTCCATCTCGAGCGAGCCGGCGACGCCGTTGAGCAACGACACGGTCGGCCGGAACAGCCGGTAGCCGTACACGAATCCGAACGCGACCGGATAGCATGACCGGAATCCCGCGACGTGCACGTGCGACGCCTTGCGGATCAGCTTCGCGGCGTCCGCGAGCGCGTGCTCGTTCTGCGCGGCGGTGGCGGCGAGATTGTGCTGCTGGGCGGCGAGCAGGTCGTGCGCGAGCGACGCCTTCGCGTCGGGCTTCACGAGCGAACGCGCACGCTGCGTGAGCGGCTCGGGACGCGTGCGCACGCGCGCGACGCACAGGTCGCGCAACTCGTTCCAGCCGGGGAAACCGAATTGTTGCGCGAGCCGCACGAGCGACGCGGGTTGAACCTGCGCGCGCTGCGCGACCTTGCGCATCGACGAGGTGGCGACCTCGTCGGGATGATCGAGCAGAAATGCAGCGCCCGCCTGGAATTGCGGGCTCAGTTCGGAAAATTGCGCCCGGATCCGGGACGCGAGTTCATCGAAATTGGCAGCCATCTTGGTGAGAACGGGAACCGGTCGTCCATGGTATCACCGGCCCCGCCCGCACCGGTCAGTGCAGCACTTCGACCCGGTCGATGTCGACCTTCGTCTTGCCCGACCACTTGCGCTCGAACTCGCCGGTCAGCTTCACCTCGCTCTGCTCGCTGACGGGCTGGCCCGCGGCCCACAGCTTCTTGTCGATCTCGACGCGGATCGTGCCCGTCGCATCGGCGAACTCGTAATCCTCGCCGCCGACGTGCTTGACGATGCGCCCCTGCAACTGCACGTGCTGGTCGTCCTTGCCGTTCGCGAGCAATTCCTTCACGGTCGTCGTGGTGAGCGTGGACGGCCCCGTGTATTCCGCGTGAGCGGCGACAGACAGCGTGGCAAGTGCGATAGTCAGGATGCTGGCCAGTCTTTTCATGATCTCGTTTCCTCTTCTTCGGTGGTGCGCCGTGCTCCGGTTGAGCGCGACGATCCAAGATTACGGGCCGTAAGATTAAGCAAACCTGAAGGTTCGCCAAAGCGACACGACGCCGCATTGGACGAGTACGAAAGCGCGGCCAGCCGCCGGTCTTTAAGCTCGGCCTAAGACACCTGCGCTTATCATGGGAACCCCGGGCGCTTGTGCCCGCCAACAGACACGAATCCATGCGCGTACTGCTCGTCGAGGACGATCCGCTGATCGGCAGCGGGCTCGAACAGGGCCTCAAACAGGAAGGCTTCGCGGTCGACTGGGTGAAGGACGGCGACGCCGCGTCGCTCGCGCTGCGCTCGACCGGCTACGGCCTGCTGCTGCTCGACCTCGGGCTGCCGAACCGCGACGGCCTGTCGGTGCTCGCGTCGCTGCGCCGCCGCGACGAAACCCTGCCCGCGATCATCATCACCGCGCGCGACGGCGTGCCGGACCGCATCGCCGGCCTCGACAGCGGCGCCGACGACTACCTCGTCAAGCCGTTCGTGCTCGAGGAACTGCTCGCCCGCATTCGGGCGGTCAACCGCCGCCACGCGGGGCGCGCCCAAACGACGCTCGCGATCGGCCCGCTACGGCTCGATCCGGTCAAGCACCTGGTCTGGCTCAACGACGACGAAGTCACGCTGTCGCCGAAGGAATTCGTGCTGCTGCACGAACTGATGCGCGACCCCGGCGCGGTGATCTCGCGCGAACAGTTCGAGGAACGGCTGTACAGCTGGGGCGAGGAAATCGAAAGCAACGCGGTGCAGGTGCATATCCACAACCTGCGCAAGAAGCTCGGTCACGACTTGATCCGTACGGTGCGCGGCGTCGGCTATCGGATCGGTGACGGCGCATGACGAGCCTGCAACACGCGATCGCGCGCTGGCGCAGCGCATCGCTGCGGCGGCGCCTTCTGATGTGGCTGCTGCCCGCCGCCTGCGTGATCGGGCTGGTCGCGAGCGCGGGCACCTACTGGGGCGCGCTGCGCGAGCTCGACGATCTCCTCGACGACCAGATGCGCAGCATGTCGAAGCAGATCGTCGTCGGCCCGAACGGCGAGCTGTCGTTCCGCAACCATGACGACGGCAAGCACGACTTCGAGGCCAGCGATCCCGACGCCGTGCTACTGCAGGTCTGGCGCAACGGCACGCTGGTGTATTCGACCGATCGCGAATCGTCGCTGCCGCCGCCAACCCGGACCGGCATCGCGAGCGTCGACGTCGATGGCCAGCCGTGGCGCACCTATGTGACGGAACGCGGCGGCACGACGATCCGGCTCGCGCAGGCGCGCCATGCGCGCTGGGAAGCGATCGCGGGCATCGCGGTGCACCTGCTGTGGCCGGTGTTCTCGATGCTGCCGGTGCTCGCGATCGGGCTGTGGTTCGGCATCGGCGCAGGGCTGCGGCCGCTGCGCACGATCGCATCCGGACTGAAACGCAGGAATGCGAACAATCTCGAGCCGGTCGACGTCGCATCGATGCCGAACGAGGTCCGCCCACTCGCCGAAGCGATCAACGACCTGCTCGAGCGGCTCGACCGTTCGTTCACGCTGCAGCGGCACTTCATCGCCGATGCCGCGCACGAGTTGCGCACGCCGATCATGGGGCTGTCGATCCAGTCGCAATTGCTGCGGCGCGCGTCGACGTCCGACGAACGCGAGCGGATCCTCGCGCAGATCCATGCCGGCACGACACGCCTCGGCCACCTCGCCGAACAGCTGCTGACGCTCGCGCGCCTCGAACCCGACGCGCAGGCGTCCGCCTCGGCCTCCGCGCCCGTCGATCTCGCCGCACTGTGCCGCTCGGTGGTCGCCGACCGCACGCGCGTCGCGGATGCGCACCGCGTCGATCTCGGCGCGATCGTGTCGTCGCCGGTGATGGCCGCCGGCAACCTGGACACGTTGCGCGTGCTGCTGAACAACCTCGTCGACAATGCGATCCGCTACGCGGGCGACGGCGCGCGCGTCGACGTATCCGCACGCCTCGACGGCGCGACGCCCGTGCTCGAAGTCGCCGACGACGGCCCCGGCATTCCGGAAGCCGAGCGCACGGACGTATGGGAGCGCTTCTATCGCGGCGAAGGTGCGCAGGCCGTCACGTCGTCGGGCAGCGGGCTCGGGCTGTCGATCGTCAAGCGGATCGCCGAACAGCACCGTGCGACGGTCGCGCTCGGCACGACGCAAGGCGGGCGCGGGCTGACCGTGACGGTGCGCTTCCCGGTGCCGGCCTGACACATGCCCGATGGTCGGCTTTTCCACAGATTGTGTTGGCAAGCTTGTGGACAACCCGCCGCTAACGGCAGCAAGCCATTGATCTGAAAGGGTTTGGCGATCGTGCGCAGCGAATGCGCCAACCCGCGCCGAAGAAGCGCACGTCTCGACGCGACATCGCGTACCGATCCTTCCCCCTTCTCGAGCCGACGCTACTCTCCAGCCTCCGGCGCGGCGCACGGTTTGCACGATGTGCCGCGCCGCGCGATCGCCGCGCGGACTTCTCCACAGAAAATGTTGGCAAGCTTGTGGATATCCTGCGCACCGCAACGCTAAGCCCTTGATCAAAAGGACTTTGGCACGCGTGATGCAGACGCGGCGCGCGCCGTGGTGTCACACGCGCCGGTTCGCCGCACTTCGCGTCACGATGCCACGTCGATGCCCCACTGCGGTGCGATGCGCGTCATCGCACCACTTACCCACAGATTTTGTTGGCAAGCTTGTGGATATCCTGCGCATGCGTCGACTAACCCGTTGATCGGCCAGTGATTCATGCGCCACGTCACAGTTGCGGCAGCACGCGGTCCGCCCTCGCGCGCAGACTGACGATCCGACGCAACAGCAGCACCCTGCCCGCCGCTTGACGCCCGCACACGCCACGCGTCACGATCACACGAGCCGCGCGTCACGAGACTTCACGCAGCGGCACCGCGGGCCGGCCGTTCCGCCCGCATCGGACAACGACACATCAATTCCGAGGAAGACCATGGAACACTTCACCGCAGGGCAGTTGATCGTCTCGCTCGTACTCGTCGCGATCGTCGTCTATCCGTATGTCCGCATCGTTCGGCGTACCGGACATTCAGGCTGGTGGATCCTGACGATGTTCGTCCCGGTCCTGAACTTCATCATGTTGTGGGTGTTCGCGTTCGCGCGCTGGCCCGCGGTCGACGATCGGCAGGGCTGATCATCGGGCAGGCAAACTCGCAGGCTTGTCCACAGATTGTGTTGGCAAGCATGTGGATAGCCTGCGCATACCTTGCTCAAACACTTGATCCGAAAGACTTTGTCCGCGCCGCTTCGAACCGTGCACGCAGGCCTGCAGCACGCCAACGCCGCACCCGCGTCGCGATGAATGCCGCCGCTCGCCGGCTTGTCCACAATTTTTGTTGGCAAGGATGTGGATATCCTGAGCATGCGTGACCTAAGTCGTTGATCGCACAACGTTTCGACATGCCGGTCACGACTGCGGCACGGCATGCATCCATCACTTCATCCACCCATCGATAAACGCACGCCGCGCCGCCCGCTCAGGCGAACATCGCGACCGCGATGCGCGCGGTGGCCGCGATCACGTCGTCCTTCGCCTTCGCATCGGCACGCGCCTGCGTGTAGTACACGACCAGCACGATCGGCGCGCGCGACCGCGGCCAGATCACGCCTGCGTCGTTCGTCGTCCCGTAGTCGCCGGTGCCGGTCTTGTCGGCCACTTGCCACCCGGCCGGCACGCCCGCGCGAATCCGCTTGTCGCCGACCTTGTTGCCGCGCAGCCAGGCGACGAGCTGCGCACGCTGCGCGGGCGGCAGCGCATCGCCGAGCGTGAGCACGCGCATGCTCGCGGCCATCGCGGCCGGCGTCGTCGTGTCGCGCAGGTCGCCCGGCAACGCCGTGTTCAGTTCGGTCTCCCAGCGATCGAGCCGGAACGTGTCGTCGCCGATCGAGCGTGCATACGCGGTCACCGCCGCCGGCCCGCCGATCAGCTTCATCGCCAGGTTCGCGGCCGAGTTGTCGCTGTACTGGATCGCCGCCTCGCACAACTCGCCGACGGTCATGCCGGTGCCGACATGCTTGCCCGACACCGGCGAGTAGTTCACGAGATCGGACTGCGCAACCGTCACACGCTGCTGCAGCAGCCCCGGACGCGCGACGCTCTGCGCGAGCACCGCCGCACTCAGCATCGCCTTGAACGTGCTGCAGAACGGGAAGCGCTCGTCCGCGCGATGCTGCGCACGCCGACCGCTCGCGGTGTCGATCGCGCACACGCCGAGACGGCCGCCCGCCGCGCGCTCGAGCGCGGCAAACGACGTCGCGGGCGAAACGTCCTGCCCGGCGGCCGGCGACGACGCGCACGCGGTGACGGTCAGGACGAGCGGCGCCGTCGCGGCGGCCAGCAACAGGGTTCGACGTTGCGATGAGTAGGTCATGTCGTGTCTCTCGTGATGGAATGGATGCGGAACGGCCGGCCGGCGAGACAGCACTTTCGTGACTTTACGGTTGCCTGACAAGCAACGATAATTGAGCGCTGACAATAGAAATTCTTATGACTAAGCTCCGCCCTCATCTTCCACTGAATGCCTTGCGCGCGTTCGAATCGTCGGCGCGCCACCTGAACTTCACGCGCGCCGGCCTCGAGCTGAGCGTGACGCAGGCGGCCGTGAGCCAGCAGGTGCGCTCGCTCGAGGAGCGGCTCGGCTGCGCGCTGTTCACCCGGCTGCCGCGCGGCCTCGGGCTCACCGACGAAGGACGCGCGCTGCTGCCGGTGCTCAGCGACGCATTCAGCCGGATCGAAACCGTGCTCAAGCAGTTCGAGGGCGGACGCTTCCACGAGGTGCTGACGCTCGGGGCGGTGGGCACCTTTGCCATAGGCTGGCTAATGCCACGACTGAAGCGCTTCGGCGATACCCACCCGTTCGTCGAGCTGCGGCTGCGGACCAACAACAACGTCGTCGACCTCGCGGCCGAGGGCCTCGATTTCGCGATCCGCTTCGGGGAAGGCAACTGGCCGGCGACGCGCAACGAGCGGCTGCTCGACGCGCCGCTCACCGCGCTGTGCGCGCCGGAGATCGCACGGCGCCTCGCACGGCCGGCCGATCTCGCGAACGAAACGCTGCTGCGCTCGTACCGCATCGACGAATGGCTCGGCTGGTTCGACGCCGCGCAGCTCGAACCGTGGGCGGTGAACGGGCCCGTGTTCGATTCGTCGCGGCTGATGGTCGAGGCCGCGATGCAGGGCGCGGGGATCGCGCTCGCGCCGGCCTGCATGTTCGCGCGCGAACTGCAGCTCGGCCTGCTCGCGCGGCCGCTCGACATCGACGTGCGCGCGGGCGGCTACTGGCTCACGTCGCTGAAGTCGAAGCCGCTCACGCCCGCGATGACGCTGTTTCGTGACTGGATCGTTGCGGAAGCGGCCAACGCGGCGCCGGTCGAATGATGAGGCCCTGCTTGTCCACAGATTGTGTTGGCAAGGATGTGGATATCCTGGGTACGCGGGACCTAACTCGTTGATCGTGCACGCATTACTGCGCCGACGTACGCATCGGGCAGCCCATGTGCAAGGGCTTCGATGCACGGGCCGCCGCACGCCGGATCCTCAACCATCAGGAAGCAATCACGTCAGACTTATCCACAGATTTTGTTGGCAAGCCTGTGGATATTCCGCCAATGTGACACGTAACATCCTGATACAAAAGGGAATTCAGTAGATCGGGCCCCGCAGGTCAACGACGCGGCATCGTTTGCGACCTCGCAGGGGCGCACTCCGCGTCCGGTTCGGGGCCGGCCGGTTCTCCACAGATTGTGTTGGCAAGCTTGTGGATATCCTGCGCACCAGCCAGCTAACTCATTGAGCGCACGAGGTTTTGTGCGCGCCGTGCAGGATTGGGCAGCCGACGCGGGCCGTGCGGCCGACGCCGGCGCTGCCGGTTCATCAATGCCGGTCGAGGCCGCCGCGCAATTCGCGCGCCTTGTCGCGCAGCGCCTCGTACCCGGAGCGCGCATGTTCGGGCAGGTCGGGATCGCCGATCAGCGCGCCGAGCGTTTCGATCAGGCTGAACAGGATGCCCTTCGCCGCACCCGCCGCGATGCTCTGCGACTCGATCGACTTGTGCAGGTGGTCGACCGCCGCTTCCAGATTCTCGAGCTTCTGCTCGCCGTCGTCGGGCCGATTGTCGGTCGTCATCGTAGGTGCCTCCGCCATCGTTCAAGGGTCATGTCACGATTCTATGCCGCTGCGCGCGGACGTGGCGCGACATCGCGCAACGTTCGTGCAACGGCATGCGCTACAGCACCGCGACCACCTTCACCCGCCCCGGCTGCGCCGCCGCCGCGACCACCTGGCCGTCGACGCGCCGGAACGTCAGCGATACCGTTTCATCGCCGACGCGCAGCTCGTCGATGCGCAGCCAGTCGACGCCTTCGGGCAACGCCGGCCGCTCGACGCGCACCTCGTGGCGCGCCGCGTCGACGCTCACGCCGAGACACGCCTGCAGCATCATGAACGGCGCACCGGCCGCCCACGCCTGCGGCAGGCACGCGACCGGATAGGCCGTCGGCGGTTCGCCGCGCCGGCGCGGGAACCCGCAGAACAGCTCCGGCAGCCGCATCTCGAAGCTGACCGCGGCTTCGAACAGCGCGCGCAGCAGGTTCACCGCGGCGGTCTTGTCGCCGTAGCGCGCGAGCCCGCGCGCGATCAGCGCATTGTCGTGCGGCCACACCGAACCGTTGTGATAGGCCATCGGGTTGAAGCGCGGCTGGCCGGCCGCGAGCGTGCGGACGCCCCAGCCCGTCTGGAACAGCGTCGAGCCGAGCACGTCGGCGACCGCCGCGCCGCGCTCGGCGTCGGGCAGCCCGAACGCGAGCAGATGACCCGCGTTCGACGCCAGCACGCGGCACAGGTCGCCGTGACCGTCGAGCGCGATCCCGTAGAACTGGCCTTCCGGCATCCAGAACAGCGCTTCGACCTGGTCGCGCAGCGTCTTCGCGCGCAGCGCATAGCGCGTCGCGTCGGCCGCGTGGCCGCGCCGGTGCGAGCACATCGACATCGCATCGAGCGCCGCGCACGCATACGCCTGCACTTCGACAAGCGCGATCGGGCCGTCGGGAAAACGGCCGTCCGCGTGAAACACCGAATCGTGGCTGTCCTTCCAGCCCTGGTTCGCGAGACCGCGCTCCGACGTGCGCTGGTAATCGAGCAGTCCGTACGGATTGCGGTCGCATTTGTCGATCACCCACAGCGCGGCGCGCTCGAGCGCGGGCCACAGCTCGTCGATCAGCGCATCGTCGCCGGTGTGTTCGACGTACGCGCCCGCGAGCACGATGAACAGCGGGGTCGTGTCGACGCCGCCGTAATACAGCGCGAACGGCACCTCGCCCGTCGCGGCCATCTCGCTGCGGCGGAACTCGTGCATGATCTTGCCGGGCTCCGCATCGCGGAACGCGGACGTCTCGCGCGCCTGGTGCTCCGCGAGAAAGCGCAGCACGCCGCGCGCGAGCGACGGCTGCAGCCACAGCATCTGCAGCGACGTGATCACCGCGTCGCGGCCGAACGGCGTCGAGAACCACGGAATACCCGCATACGGATACGGCCCGGTGTCGAGCTGCGTCGTGAGCAGCCCGAGATCCGCGAGCGACCGGTCGAGCCATGCATCGAACAGCGGATTGCCGGTATTCACCCGCGCCATCGACTCGCGTCGCGAACGCATCTCGCGATGCACGCCGACGAGCGCGGTGCGCAGCGCGACGCGCCCGCAACCCGGGCCCTCGCCGTGGTGCGCCGGGCCGAGGGTCGCGTCGACGGTCAGGTAGATCGACACGCACGCCTGCGCGGCGATCGTCAGCGTGTAATCGGCGCGATCGACCGACAGCGCGTCGGGCGCCGGCGAGAAATGCACGGTCACGTTGCGCTCGACCTTGTCGAGGCCGTCGTAGCGCAGCCGCACCGCACCGGCGTCGACGCGCGGCGCGATCACCGTGCCGCGCTTCGGGCGCAGCGTGCCGCGCACTTCGAACATGTCCTTGAAGTCCGCCGCGAACGACAGCGACAGCGGCACCTCGGCCTCGCTCGCGCCGTAGTTCGTCAGTGTCAGCGCTTCGTACAGCACATCGCCCGCGAGCACGCGCATCCGCTCGATGTGGATCACGCCCTCGGGCGTCTCGTGGCCGCCGAGCGGCGGCAGCGGGCGGTTCGTCAGGTGCGCGGTGAACGACGCGTTGTCCGCGCTCGTCGCGCCCGACAGCAGCGACGGCGCGCGGCCGCCGAAGGTCAGACGCCAGGTCGACAGCACGCGCATGTCGTCGACGAACAGGCCGTCATCATGGCCGCCGATGTCGCCGAGCGCGTCGCCGACGACGAACGCGTCGCCGGATTTCAATACGTACTGGTTGTTGCGCGCGAGCGCCTGCGGGTCGGCTTCGGGCGCGATGAATGCAGGGCCCGACGCCCGGGTCGGGGGAACCGGCGCGACTTGCGGCGCCTGCGTCGTGGTGGCTTCGGCGTGATTCGGCATCGATGCTCCTGTGTCGAGACGCAACGTGCGGTGCGCGTCGCGTGTTTCGCACAGGATAGGCCAGAACGAGGGAGGCGCGCAGCGCCGAACAAGACGCGACACCCTGCGACGTTGCCGTCGCCGCGTGGCGTCGCGTACAGGCACACAGGCACACCGGCACATCAGGCGCCGGTCAGAACCTCCACAGGATGTTGCCGAGCACCGCGTTGTCGCGCACGCCGCTGCCGTACTGGCCGCTGAACGTGAGGCCGAGCGTCAGGCGCTTCGTGATGGCCGCGTCGATGCCCGCTTCGAGCACCGCGCTGTCGCGAGCAATCGGCACACCCGACACCTGGAACGACGTGCCGCCGTTCGCGAACGTGAACGCCGACGACGGCCGCACGTTGCCGAACGCATGCCGCCAGCCGACCGTCCCGCGCGCGGTGAACGTTCCGCTCGCGATCGTGCCGAGCTGCGACGCGGCGCGCAGGCCGAGCGTCGAGAAACCGACGTGGGTCGTCTGGCCGCCGGCCCGCAGCGCGGCGGCGCCGCCGCTCTCCGTATAGCCGTCGGTATGCAGGTTCACGTAGGCCAGGCCCGCGAACGGTTCGAGCGCGACCGGCCCGACCGGCAGCGCGTAGCCGACTTCGCCGAACACCTGCGCCGAATTCGCGTTGTAGCCGGCCGAATCGTGATCGGCAAAGCCCGCGAAGCCCGGATAGCGGTCGCTGTTGATCCGGTACCACGTATACGACGCGCCGCCGCGCACGCCGAGCGCACCGTACTGCGCACCGCCGTACAGCGACAGGTAGTAGCTGTTGACCGACGCGGACGAGCTCTGGTCGTTGTCGAGCGAGCTGTGCGTGACGCCCGCGGCCAGGCCGGCACGCCACTTGTCGTTGAGCGCCATGTCGGCACCGGCGATGAAGCCCGTCATGCTGCGGTTGATCGTCGACGCGTTGTCATCGCCCGCGAGCCGGCTGCGGCCGCCGAACGCCTGCCCCCAGACCACCGGCTGATACGGCGTGCCGCCGTAGCAGCCCTCGCGCGAGCCGATCCGGCGTTCCGGCGGCAGCGTCGGATCGGTCGCACCGGCCGTGTTGTCGCCGCACAATGCGGCGCCGCCCGACGACAGCGCGGCGAGCGGCCCCGATCCCGGCGCGAGGCCCTGGCGCACGCGATCGGTCACGGCCTCGCGCACGTAACGGCTGTCGAGCAGCAGCATGCTCTTCAGGCTCGCCTGCAGTTCGCCGTCGAGCATCCCGTAGGCCCGGCGCGCGGTGGCCGCATCGGTCGTCAGCACCGTGTCGTACAGCGGATTGCCCGCGCCGAGCCCGCCGATCGCGGTCGCGACCGCGCGCTGGTTCGGCGTCGTCGCGACATCGGGCAGCGACGTGCCGTTCGCGACGAGCCGCAGGTACACGTGGTCCGGATCGTAGCTGAGCGTCGGCATCAGGAACGCGTAGTTCGAACTCACCTGGCTGAACGTGCCCTGCACGCCCGACGATGCGCTGAGGATCGTGTACGTCGTGCTCGGCTCGAAGCTGGCCTGGTTCGCGAGCACCTGCACGGTGCCGCCGTTGAGCGTGGCCGTGCCGCTCGACGCGATGCTGCCGCTCTGCTGCGGCGTGACCGCGACCTGCAGCGTCGAGCCCGGCTGGAACGTGACGTTGCCGGCGACGTTCAGCGCCGCGCCCGGCTGCGACGCGGCCGCGAACGCACCGCTCCGGACCACGAGGCCGCCGACCGTGCCGATGCCCGTCAGCGTCGCGCCGTTCTGCACGGTCACGGTCGACTGGCCGAGCGAGCCGTCGACGGCGAGCGTGCCCGCGGCGACGGTGGTCGGGCCGCTCAGCGTATTGGTGCCCGTCAGCGTCAGCTGTCCACTGCCGGCCTGGGTCAGCGAACCCGTGCCGGACAGCACGCTCGCGAGCGTCACGTTGGCGGACTGGTTGAAGATCAGTGCACCGTTGTCGACGACATTGCCCGCCACGCTGCCCGACGTGCCGCCGTTGCCGAGCTGCAGCGTACCGCCGGCGGCGATCGTCGTGCCGCCCGTGTACGTGTTGCTGCCGGTCAGCGTCTGAATGCCGGTGCCTGCGACCGTCAGGCCGCCGGTGCCGCCGATGACCCCGCCGAACGTGCCGTTGCCGCTGCCGTTCAGCGCCAGCGCGTTCGCGCCGAGATTCACGGTGCTGCCGGCCACCCCCGACAGCGCGCCGATCGTCTGCGCGCCCGCTGCGCCGCTCACGTCGAACGTCGCGCCGGTGCCAGCCAGGTTCACCGCGCCGGTCGACGCGAGACTGCCGCCCGCACCCAGCGCGAGCGTGCTGCCGCCGTTGATCGTCGTGCCGCCGGTGTAGGTGTTCGTGCCCGTCAGCGTCTGCGTGCCGGTGCCCGCGAGCGTCAGGCCGCCCGTGCCGCCGATCGCACCGCCGAACGTACTGGCGCCGCCGCCGCTCAGCGTCAGCGCGTTCGCGCCGAGGTTCACGTTCGTGCCGGCCATGCCGGTCAGCGCGCCGATCGACTGTGTGCCCGACGCGCCGCTCAGGTCGAACGTCGCGCCCGTGCCGACCAGGTTCACAGCGCCGGTCGACGCGAGGCTGCCGCCCGCACCCAGTGCCAGCGTGCTGCCGCCGTTGATCGTCGTGCCGCCGGTATACGTGTTCGCCCCCGTCAGCGTCTGCGTGCCGGTACCCGCGAGCGTCAGGCCGCCGGTGCCGCCGATCGCGCCGCCGAACGTACTGGCGCCGCTGCCGTTCAGCGTCAGCGCAGTCGCGCCGAGGCTCACGTTCGTGCCGGCCGTGCCGGTCAGCGTGCCGAGCGTCTGCGCGCCCGATGCGCCGCTCAGATCGAACGTCGCGCCCGTGCCCGCGAGATTCACCGTGCCGCTCGCCGCGAGACTGCCGCCCGCACCCAGTGCCAGCGTGCTGCCGCCGCTGATCGTCGTGCCGCCGGTGTACGTGTTCGCGCCCGTCAGCGTTTGCGTGCCGGTGCCCGCGATCGTCACGGCGCCGGTGCCGCCGATCGTCCCGCCGAACGTACTCGCGCCGCTGCCGTTCAGCGTCAATGCAGTCGCGCCGAGGTTCACGTTCGTACCGGTCGCACCCGACAATGCGCCGATCGTCTGCACGCCCGACGCGCCGCTCAGGTCGAACGTCGCGCCCGTGCCGGCCAGGTTCACAGCGCCGGTCGACGCGAGGCTGCCGCCCGCGCCCAGTGCCAGCGCGCTGCCGCCGTTGATCGTCGTGCCGCCGGTATACGTGTTCGCCCCCGTCAGCGTCTGCGTGCCGGTGCCGGCCAGTGTCAGGCTGCCGGTACCGCCGATCGCACCGCCGAACGTGTTGCTGCCGCTCCCGCTCAGCGTCAGCGCCGTCGCGCCGAGATTCACGTTCGTGCCGGCCGTGCCGGTCAGCGCGCCGATCGTCTGAGCGCCCGACGCACCGCCCAGGTCGAACGTCGCGCCCGCGCCCGCGAGATTCACCGTGCCGCTCGCCGCGAGACTGCCGCCCGCACCCAGTGCCAGCGTGCTGCCGCCATTGATCGTCGTGCCGCCCGTATACGTGTTCGCGCCGGACAGCGTCTGCGTACCGGTGCCCGCGAGCGTCAGGCCGCCCGTGCCGCCGATGACGCCGCCGAACGTGCCGCTGGCCGTCCCGCCCAGCGTCAGCGCGTTCGCGCCGAGGCTCACGTTGCTGCCGGCCACACCCGACAGTGCACCGAGCGTCTGCGCACCCGACGCGCCGCTCAGGTCGAGTGTCGCGCCCGCGCCCGCGAGGTTCATCGTGCCGCTCGCCGCGAGGCTGCCGCCCGCGCCAAGCGCCAGTGTGCCGGCATTGATCGTCGTGCCGCCGGTATACGTGTTCGCGCCCGTCAAGGTCGTCGTCGTCGCGCCGTCCTTCACGAGCGCGCCCGTCCCGGAGATCGCACCGGTCAGCCCGAGTGTGTTGCTGCCGCCGAGCGTGAGCGTCGCGCCCGTAGCGAGATCGATCGCGTTGGCGACCGTCAGGCTCGCGTTCGTATCGAGCATCGCCGCACCGCCGACGGCGAGCGTACCCGCGCCCAGCGCCCCGCTGTTGCCGAGCACCAGCCCGCCGCTGTCCAGGTTCGTGCCGCCCGTATAGGTATTCGTGCCGTTCAGTGTCTGCGTGCCCGTGCCCGCGAGCGTCAGGCTGCCCGTCCCGCCGATCGTGCCGCTGAACGAGCCGCTGGCCGTCCCGCCCAGCGTCAGCGCATTGCCGCCCAGATTGACGCTCGTCCCCGCGACGCCGGACAGCGCGCCGAGCGACTGCGCACCCGACGCAACGCTCAGGTCGAGCGTTGCGCCGGCACCCGCGAGATTCATCGCGCCGGTCGATGCGAAGCTGCCGCCCGCGCCGATCGCCAGTGTCCCGGCATTGATCGTCGTGCCGCCCGTATAAGTGTTCGCGCCCGTCAGCGTCGTGGTCGCCGCGCCGTCCTTCACGAGCGCACCCGCGCCGGAGATCGCGCCGCCCAGCCCGAGCGCGTTGCTGCCGCCGAGCGTGAGTGTCGCGCCCGTGCCGAGATCGATCGCGTTGGCGACCGACAGGCTCGCGTTCGTATCGAGCGTCGCCGTGCCGCCGACAGTCAGCGCGCCGGTGCCGAGCGCCACGTTGTTGCCGAGCACGAGGCTGCCGCTGTTCAGGTTCGTGCCGCCCGTGTAGGTACTTGCCCCGTTCAGCGTCTGCGTGCCCGTGCCCAACAGCGTCAGGCTGCCGGTGCCGTCGATCGTGCCGCTGAACGTGCCGCTCGCGGTCCCGCCCAGCGTCAGCGCGCTGGCGCCGAGGGTCACGCTCGTGCCGGCCCCGCCCGACAGCGCACCGATCGACTGTGCTCCGCCCGCGCTGATGTCGAGCGCGGCGCCCGGATTGACCAGGTTCACCGTACCCGTGGACGACAGGCTGCCCCCCGCGCCGATCGCCAGTGTCCCGGCGTTGATCGTCGTGCCGCCCGTATAGGTGTTCGCGCCCGTCAACGTCGTGGTCGCCGCGCCGTTCTTCACGAGCGCACCCGCGCCGGAGATCGCGCCGCTCAGCCCGAGCGCGTTGCTGCCGCCGAGCGTGAGCGTCGTGCTCGTGCCGAGATCGATCGCGTTGCCGATCGACAGGTTCGTGGTCGTATCGAGCGTCGCCGCGCCGCCGACGGTCAGCGCCCCCGCGCCGAGCGCCGCGCCGTTGCCGAGCACGAGTCCGCCGGCATTCAGCGTCGTGCCGCCCGAGTAGCTGTTCGCACCGGACAGCGTCAGCGTCGCCGCACCGTCCTTCACGAGCCCGCCCCCGCCGGCAATCGTGCCGCCCAGCCCTAGATCGGTGCTGCCGGCCAGCGTCAGCGTCGTGCCGGTGGCGATATTGATGCCGTTCGCAAGCGATACGTTCGTGGTCGCATCGAGCGTCGACGAGCCGTTGACGTTCACAGCGCCGAGACCCAGCGCCGTGTTGCTGCCGACGACGAGGTTGCCGCCGTTCAGGTTCGTGCCGCCCGTGTACGTGTTCGCGCCGGTCAGCGCCTGCGTGCCGGTGCCGGACAACGTCAGCCCACCCGTGCCGCCGATCGTGCCCGCATACGTCGTATTGACGCTGCCGTCGAGTATCAGCGAATTGCCGCCGAGATTCACGTTCGTGCCGGCCGCGCCCGCCAGCGCGCCGATCGTCTGCGTCCCGGTCGCGCCGACCAGGTCGAACGTCGCGCCCGCGCCGGAGAGGTTGACCGTGCCGGTCGCCGCCAGGCTGCCGCCCGCGCCGATCGCCAGTGTCCCGGCGTTGATCGTCGTGTCGCCCGTATACGTGTTCGCGCCGGTCAGCGTCGCGGTGGCCGCACCGTTCTTCACGAGCCCGCCCGCGCCCGCGATCATGCCGGACAGCCCGAGGTTGTTGCTGCCGCCGAGCGTCAGCGTCGTGCCGGTGGCGAGATTGACGGCGTTGCCGAGCGTCACGTTCGTGCTCGTGTCGAGCGTCGCCGATGCGTTGACATTCAGCGCACCGGCACCGAGCGCCGCGTTGCTGCCGACCACGAGACCGCCGGCGTTCAGGTTCGTGCCGCCCGTGTAGCTGTTCAGACCCGACAGCGTCAGCGTACCGCCGTCGTTCTTCGTCAGCGCGCCGCCGCCCGTCACCGCGCCTGACAGCGTGAGCCCGGTCGCACCCTGCACCGTCAGCCCGCCCGCGCCGAGATCCACGTTGTTGCTGACGTCGAGCCCGGCGGTGCCCGCCTGCAGCGCACCGCCGGTGGCCGTGATGGTGCCCGTGCCGAGCGACGCGTTGTTGTCGATGATCGCGACGCCGCCCGCCAGCGTCGCGTCCTGCGCAGTCGATGCGCCGTTGATCGTCCAGTTGCCGCTCGTGACGTCCAGGTGATTGAAGTTGATGTAGTTGCTGACCGCGATGGTGCCGTTTGCCGATGCGCCTTGCTGCAGCACCAGCGTGTTGTTGCCGCCTGCCCCGCCGTCGACGGTGCCGGTCGCCGCGACGCCGAGCGTGACGGGGCCAACCGTGATGTTGAACGCGCCGCCGGTGCCGCCCGCCGTGTTGACCGACGAGCCCGTCACCGCGTTGAACGTGTTGTTGCTGTTCGCACCCATCGCCACGCTGCCGTTGATCGTGCCCGAGTTGGTAAACGTATTGCCTGCCCCGGGCGTGCCGTTCGAACCGAGCGACACGCGGCCGGTGATCGTGCCGCTGTTCGTCATGTTGACCGTGGCGCCGCCGTACGCGGCCACCACGGGCGCGTCCGCGCCGGTGAGGGTCGCGCCGACCAGCGGGTTCGAGCCGATCGTGCCGGTGTTGTTGATCGTCGACGTGCCGCCGGTGCCGTTCTGGACCGACAGCGCCATGCCCGTCACGCCGCTGATCGCCACCCCGGTCGAGCCGTTCATCGTGCCGTTGTTGGTCACGGTCGTGGTGCTCGCCGCCGCATTGCCGACCACCGCGCCGCTGGACAGCACGCCGAGGCCCGAGCCGAGCGCCGACGGATCGATCGTGCCGTTATTGGTCAGCGTGGTGTTGCTGCCGGTCAGCGACATCGCGGTACCGCCCACGCCGAGCAGCACGCCGACGCTCGCGCCGGGATTGACGGTGACGTTCAGGTTGTTGGCGCTGTTCGAATAGCTCGGCGCGAGCGGATTCGCGACGCCCGAACAGGTCACCGTGGTGCCTGCCGTGGTGCAGGTCGCATAGGCGGGAACGATGCCCGCGCCGGACAAGGCCAGGAACACGCCGGTCGGCAACAGGAGTCTCGGAAACGGCTCTCCGCTCCTCTTCGAATGCGCAATATTCATGTTTCCCCTCGGCATCGGCATGACCGCTGAATCGGACCGACGACAGCGGAAAATCCGGGACGCAAGCGTGCCCTCCGGCGGTCGCGGTACGACGTCGGTTTATTCGTGGATGAACTGCGGGTTAATCGATTCTCGTTTGCGAATGCAAAACTAACCGGATGACATGATCGTGGCCCCTTGTTTTATGCAGCGACTTTCTGGTTGATTTGATTACCGCCCTGCTTTTTGTCAGACAAGGCTATATCAAAAAAACAGGGTTTTCCAGTCAATCTTTGGTTATCGGGGCAAGGCCAATGGAACGCGTATTTTTTACTCGCACGAATTCTCGAAACGTCCTGAACCCGGGGGTTTTCCGGTCATTTCGTCAAATCCCGGGCAAAGACTACCGGCTGCGGGATCCGTAAAAACACGCATACTTCATACAAAATCGACAGTGTTTTCGCGGCGCAATACAAATGACGACGACGACATTCAGTCGCGCAAATAATCCGGAGCCACTTAATTTCAGGAATCGAAAGCGTGGATTTTCAACATCCCACAAAACACTTTCGAATCCGGCGCGCGTGATGAAGCCACCATTTTGAAACGACAATGAAAGCCGCAAAATCAATCGAATTCCGGCCGTCCTCGGGTTACGAAAACGGGATCATCAGATAAACCATCGGCTGGAACGACACGGGCCGCGCATCGAGGTCGAGCCGTCGACGCAGCGCATGGATCGCGTACGCGGGCACTTCTCGCCAGCTCGAATGGATAGCGCGCCACTGGAGGCGGTGCGGATATGCAGCGGAGATGTGCGCGGGTGCGATGCCGCCCCGCTCGAACGCGAGGCGCACCCGCGCGAGGTGGTACTACTGGCTGACGATCGACACGCGATCGACACGCGCGACAGCCGGTGCGCCTGCATGTACGCGCGTGCTGCGGAGGTTCGGGATTGGAAAGACCGCCAGACCCGGTCGACGCGCCTGCCCGGCCGGCGTCAATCCACCGGGCACATCGCGAGGCGCCCCATCGCCTCGCCGGCGCCGCGCACCGCGCAGGTGGCCGGCTCGTCGGCGATCCGCGCGTCCAGCCCGGTCTCGTCTCGCAGCAGGCGTTCGAGATCCGCGAGCAGCGCGCCGCCGCCCGTCAGCACCACGCCGCGATGCGCGATGTCGGTCACGAGTTCGGCCGGCGCGTTTTCCAGCACCGACTTCACCGCGCCGATCACCTGCTTGAGCGGCGCGGCCAGCGCGTCCGCCACATCGTGGTTCGACAGCTCGATCGAGCGCGGCAGGCCGTCCTCGACGCCGCGCCCGATCGCGCGCGTCGACGTGCGCGGCACGGCGCTGGTGGCCGAGCCGATCGTCTGCTTCACGCGCTCGGCGGTCTGCTCGCCGAGCAGCACGCCGTACAGGTTGCGCACGTGATTGATGATCGCCGCGTCGAACTGGTTGCCGCCGACGCGGATCGCCTCGCGGTAGACGATGCCGCCGAGCGCGATCACCGCGACTTCGGTCGTCCCGGCGCCGATGTCGACGACCATCGAGCCGACCGGCTCGGTCACCGGCAGGCCCGCGCCGAGCCCCGCGGCAAGCGCTTCCTCGATCAGTTCGACGTCCGATACACCGGCCGCGAACGCCGCCTCGCGGATCGCGCGGCGCTCGACCGCCGTCGCATCCGACGGCACGCACAGCGTGACCTCGACACGGCGGCTGAAGCGCGAGCGCGTGCACGACATGTCGATGAAGCGGCGGAACATCTGCTCGGCGGCATGCGCATCGGCGATCACGCCGTGCCGCATGGGCCGCACGGCCTCGAGATGCCTCGGCTCGCGGCCGAGCAGCGCCTTCGCGCGTTCGCCGACCGCCTCGAGCGTCGGTCGCGCGTCGGAGGCGCCCCCCTTGCGAAAGCAGACGACCGACGGCTGGTTCAGCACCACGCCGCGCTCGTGCGTATAGATCCGCGTACTCGCCGTTCCAGGGTCGATCGCAACGGGTTGCGCAAACAACTTTCCGAACAGCGGTGTCGACATAGTTAGCCTTTTCTTGAACAAACCGGCCGGAGCGGCCGGGCCGCATCTCCGCGGCGCGCCTTTGCCGCTCCATTACGGTCTTAGCGGCAAATCGTTCCGATACTTTAAGCAATTCCGATGATTTTTTCGCGACGATACTGCCGAATACGCGTGCCGGCAGGCCCGCGGCTACGCATCGGCCTCTCGCGTTGCGCTTGTAAAACACGGTAATCTCTCGGTCTTGCCTGCTCCCCGCAGGCGTCCGACGCCCGATTACGCCAGGTATTCCACCATGACAGCGACCGCCTCTCTCCGCTGGCCAGGGGTGCGGCAGCTCGGCGCAACGCTCGTTGCGCTCTGGTGCTGCACCGTCGCCGCGCAGCCCTTGCCGGCCGCCGACACCGCCGCCCGCACCGCGACGGCGGCCACTGCCGCCGCCCCGGCCGCCCCCGCCACGACGGCCGCCGCCCCCGCCGCCACGCCCGAGCCGACCTGCAACGCCGACGGCGGTCCGGCCGGCCGGCCGTCGATCGGCCTCGTGCTGTCCGGCGGCGGCGCCCGCGGGTACGCGCACCTGGGCGTGCTGAAGGTGCTCGAGGCGAACCGCATCCCGATCGACTGCATCGCCGGCACCAGCATGGGCGCCGTGGTCGGCGGCCTGTATGCGAGCGGGATGGCTGCCGACGAGATGCAAAGGAAGCTGTCGGAGGTGAACCTGGGCGACATCGCGTTCGACGTGACCGACCGCGCGGACCTGCCGCAGAGCAGCCGCGAGGACGAGCGCCTGTACATCAACAGCCTGACGCTCGGCTTCGGCAAGAAGGGCGTGAAGGCGCCGGTCGGCCTCGTGCAGGGCAACCGGCTGCAGGCGCTGCTCGCGAACTGGACCGCCGCCGTGCCGACCAACCAGCCGTTCGACCAGCTGCCGATCCCGTATCGCGCGGTCGCGACCGACCTGCAGACGGGCCAGATGGTCGTGCTGGACCGCGGCTCGCTGCCGCTCGCGATCCGCGCGAGCATGGCGATGCCCGGCCTGTTCGCGCCGGCCGAGATCAACGGCCGCGCGCTCGTCGACGGCGGGCTCGTCAGCAACCTGCCGGTCGACACCGCGCGGCAGATGGGTGCGAAGGTCGTGATCGCCGTCGACATCGGCTCGCCGCTGCGTCCGCTCGACGCGCTCGCGTCGCCGGCCGACGTGATGCAGCAGATGGTCGGCATCCTGATCCGCCAGAACGTGACGTCGCAGCGCAAGCAGCTCGCCGCGCGGGACGTGCTGCTCACGCCCGATCTCGGCGCGCTCGCGTTCACCGATTTCCAGAACGCTAAGCAGGCGATCGCCGCAGGCGCGGCCGCCGCGACCGCGGCGCTGCCGCAGCTCAAGCACTTCGCGCTCACGCCGGAGCAGTACGCGGCCTATCGGTCCGCGCATGCGCAGCCGCTGCCGCCGCCGATCCGCATCACGCGGGTCGAGATCAAGACGACCGGCGGCGTGCCCAAGCGTGTCGTCAGCGACGCGCTGCACGTGAAACCGGGCGACACCTACGATCCGGCGACCGTCAGCCAGGACCTGCTCGGGCTGACGACCGGCGGCAATTTCGAGAGCGTGACGCAGCAGATCGTGAGCCACGGCGACGAGAACGTGCTCGAGATCGATGCGCGCGAGAAATACTGGGGGCCGAATTTCCTGCTGTTCGGCGTCGGGATGTCGAGCAGTTCGACCGACGAAGGCGGCTTCCGGCTGCACGTCGGCTACCGGCGGCCGTGGCTCACCGAATCGGGCCTCGAGTTCCGCGCCGACACGACGATCGGCAGCGACCTGCAGTCGGCGCGCGTCGAATTGCGGCAGCCGTTGCCGGCCGCATACGGTTTGTACATTTCGCCCTATGCGGAATATCAGCGTCGCTACGTGAACCTGTACGACAACAGCGGCGAGGTGAAGCTGAACCAGTACCTGATGCAGACCGCGCGCACCGGGCTCGACTTCGGCCTGCCGATCGGGCGGCTCGGCGACTTCCGGATGGGTATCGGCTACGCGACCGGGCACGGCTCGCCGAACTACAACCTGCCGTTCCCGTTCGATGACGGCAGCTCGACGCTGATCTGGCCGAGCTTCACGTCGCAGGCGCTGACCGCGCGCGCGCGGCTCGTCATCGATCAGCTCGACGATCCGACGTTCCCGCGCCGCGGCTACTACAGCGAATTCCGGGTCGAACGGTCGCTGTGGTCGCACAACAGCCAGTCCGCGGAGGACCTCGCCGATACGTCCAACGCGCCTTACACCGAGCTCTACGGCAAGGCGATGATCGCGCAGCAGTTCGGGCGGCACAGCGTCAGTGCAACGATCGAGGGCGGCAAGAGCATCGGCGGCACCAACCTGATCAATGCGTTCAACTTCACGCTCGGCGGGTTCCAGCATCTGGCCGCGTATGCGGCCGACCAGCTGGCCGGCAACGAACTCGCATACGGCAACGTGACCTACATGAACCAGCTGATGACGTTCAACGCGTCCCCGATCAAGGCGCTGTCGGTCGGTGCCAGCGCGGAAGTCGGCAACGTATGGTCGAGCGGCGTGAAGGTCGGCGGCGGCACGCTCAAGCAGAGCTATACGTTCTTCACGAGCCTGACGACCGCGTTCGGCCCGCTGTATATGGGCGTCGCGCTCGCGCCGGGCGGGCGGCGCAACATCTACCTGCAGCTCGGCCGCACGTATTGACCCGGGCGCGCGGCGGTCGCCACGGCGCGGCGACCGCGTGGCCCGATTGCGCCGGACAGGCTGTCAGACCGGCCAGCTGATCTCGAATCGCGCGCCGCCGAGTTCGACCGGATCGACGACCGCGATCCGGCCGTTGTGCGCGTGCAGCACCTGCCGCGTGATCGCCAGGCCGAGCCCGTAGCCGCCGGTGCGGCGGTCGAGGCGCACGAACGCATCGAAGATCCGTTCACGTTCGCTCTCCGGCACACCCGGGCCGTCGTCCTCGACGAAGATCGCGATGTTGCCGTGCTCGATCGCGATCCCGACGACGATCTGCGATGCCGCATACTTGCTCGCATTGCGCAGCAGGTTGCGCATCGCGTACGACATCAGCCGCCGGTCCATCTTCACGCGCAGGTCCGACGCGATCGCGATGCGCGACTCGATCGCGCGCTCCGGATACAGCAGCTGCGCGTCGCTGACCTGATGCTCGAACCACGCGACCGGCGCGGTCAGCTCGAGGCTCGACTGCAGCGAGCTGTATTCGAGCCGCGCGTACGTGAGGCTCATGTCGATCAGTTCCTCGAGTTCGGTCACATCCTGCGCGATGCTCTCCAGCGCACCGTGGTATTCGGCGGCCGAGCCCGGTTCGCGCAGCATCTCGAGCGCGAAGCGCACGCGCGCGAGCGGTGTGCGCAGCTCGTGCGAGATCCCGTTCGTCAGGTCGCGCTGCGCGGCGATCAGCCGCTCCATGCGCATCGCGAGCGCATTCAGGGTGCGCGCGAGCGGGCCGATGATCACGCTGTGCGACTCCCGTGCGCGCGTGTTGAAACGGCCGCCGGTGAAGTCGATCGCGCGCTCGCGCACCATCACGAGATCCGACCAGACCGGCCGCATCCACCGGTACGCGGCGAGCGCGGGCGCGGTGAAGACGAACGCGAGCACGATCCAGATATCGCCCGGCAGCGCATCGAACGCGTGCCACACGACTTGCGGCGACAACACGACGCAGAGCGCGAGCGCCGGCACGAGCGCGGTCAGCAGCACGAGGCCGAGCAGGTGCAGGTAGGTCCGCACGTACAGGCGCGACCAGCTCGGAATGCGGTCGGCGCGCGTGTCGGTCCACGCGCGGCGGAAATGCAGCCAGCGCCATTTGATGTAGCGCAGCGTCGAAAGCGGCGGTGCATCGGGGTGCGAACGGGTGTGTCGGATCATCGCGGCTTCCGGCTATCGTGCGATGCGGGGAGGCGACGGCCGACGGCGTCGCGCCAGGGTCGCGTCATTCCCACGCATGCTTGCTGAACTGGTAACCCTTGCTGCGGATCGTCTTGATCCGCTGCGGGTTGCCCGCATCGTCGTGCAGCTTGCGGCGCAGCTTCGAGATGCGCCCGTCGATCGTGCGGTCGAGGCCATCGAACTCGACGCCGCGCAACTGCAGCATCAGATCGTCGCGGCTGACCACCTCTCCCGCATTGCACACCAGCACCCACAGCAGGTCGAACTCGGCCGACGTGAGGTCGGGCGAGCCGCCGCCGGGCAGCACGACCGAGCGGTCGGTGCGGTCGATCGAGAACTGGCCGAACGTGTAGCGCTCCGGCTGCGGCGCCGCGCCTTCGGCCGCGCGCGCGGGGACGCGGCGCAGCTGCGCCTTGATCCGCGCGAGCAGGATGCGCGGCTCGACCGGCTTGTGCACGTAGTCGTCGGCGCCGAATTCGAGGCCGAGCAGCTCGTCGAACGGCTCGTCGCGCGCCGTCACCATGATGATCACGCCGTCGTACTGCTTGCGCGCCTCGCGGCAGATCTCGAAGCCGTCCTTGCCCGGCAGGTTCACGTCGAGAATGACGAGATCCGGGCGCATGGACAGGATCGCCGGCACGGCGGCGTCACCATGCAGCACAGTGTCGACTTCATAGTCGTTCTTGCGCAGGTAGCCGGCGATCAGCGTGGACAGGCGGGTGTCGTCTTCGACGAGCAGGATGCGAAAAGACATGGGCAACGGTCGGATCATACGGGGAGACCGCGGCGGCGGCAGGCTTGCACCGGCTGCCGGCGAGCGGTCGAAACGTACCGCATGATACTGCGCCCGCCGATTGCCTGTTCGCCGATCTCGAAAATAAGGGCGCGATGATTGGCGCGCTTGACGAACGGGCGTCAAAACGGGTTCCATACGGGCTCCCCGGAAACCGGGCCGCGCGCCCACCCTGCCTCACGTGATGAACTACCAGCCGATCCTCGAACGGATCCATACCGAACTCGCCCCCTGGATCGGCCAGGGACGCGTCGCCGACTACATTCCCGAGCTCGCGAAAGTGCCCGCCGACAAGTTCGGGATGGCCGTCGTGACGCTCGACGGAAACGTTTACACGGTCGGGGACGCGCACGAGCGCTTCTCGATCCAGAGCATCTCGAAGCTGTTCGCGTGCACGCTCGCGTTTCAGCTGCTGGGCGATGCGCTCTGGGAACGGGTCGGCCGCGAGCCGTCCGGCAACGCGTTCAATTCGCTGGTGCAGCTGGAAAGCGAGCGCGGCAAGCCGCGCAATCCGTTCATCAACGCCGGCGCGCTGGTCGTCACCGACGTGCTGTGCCGCCGCTTCGTCAGGGCCGAGACCGCGCTCGTCGAATTCGTGCGGCGGCTGATCGGCGCGATCGACGTGGACTACGATTCGCGCGTGGCGCTGTCGGAACTGCAGTACGCGGAACGCAACCGCGCGATGGCGCATTTCATGGCGAGCTTCGGCAACATGCAGATGCCGCCCGACACGGTGGTCGATGCGTACTGCCGCCAGTGTGCGATCGAGATGAACTGCGTCGAGCTCGCGCAGGCCGCGCTGTTTCTCGCGAACGGCGGCGTCGCGCCCGTCACCGGCGAGCGGATCGTCGATGCGAGTTCGGCGAAGCGGCTATCGGCACTGATGCTGACCTGCGGCACCTATGACGCGGCGGGCGACTTCGTCTATCGCGTCGGCCTGCCCGCGAAAAGCGGCGTCGGGGGCGGGATCGTCGCCGTGCTGCCAGGCGAGATGGCCGTGTGCGTGTGGGCGCCGGGGCTCGATGCGAACGGCAACTCGCTGGCGGGCACGCTGGCGCTCGAATGGTTGACGACGTATACGGAGCGGTCGATTTTCTGAGGCGGCGAGGTCGAGCCTGCCTCGGCTGGCGCAACGGCGGCGGCAATCGCCCTGAGCGGGCCGCGATGGCGCTCCACCGCGGTCGTTCGTCGGCACCGGAACCATTGAAAGGAAAGCGCCGGGTCGGCAGTGCTCGAATCGGACTGGCTGCGGATCCCGGCGCTCCGATCCGCAGGACGTTGTCTTTAACCGCGCGTGTCGACCCAGTTGCGTGCCCAGCGTGCCGAGTGTCGCAGCGCCTGTTTTTCACTCGGGAAGTAATCGAGCGAATAGAACTGGTAGCGGCCTTCGGCGCGTGAGCTATCGATGCGTTCGAGCAGCAGGTTGGATGAGAAACTTCCGTCGGGCAAGCGATGCGCCGAGGGTTGGACGGCATAGCCGTTGTAGTGTTGAATTCGTTTGTTCTGCATTTTAATTTTAATAATGTTCGGGTGCGCGCGTGCCGTGCAACATGTGCACCGATTCAAAGCCATTACGAGCTGAATCTAAAGCAGTCGGAAGCGCAAAAAGGCGTTGCTGTCGGAGGGAAGATTGAAGTGCAACGAGGCATGTGGCGCGCGGAAGGCTGCTGAATAAACAGATGCAGCCAAGAGCGATCGCGCCAACTTTAGGAGACAACGCTCCGTGAGGGTGTCGCTGCGGCCCGGCGCCGTAGCTGGCAGCCGGGCCCTTCAAACTTACAGCGGCTTGATGTTGGCCGCTTGCAGACCCTTCGGGCCTTGCTTCGTTTCGAAGCTCACTTTTTGATTTTCAGCGAGCGTCTTGAAGCCGTCGGCCCGGATCTCGGAGAAGTGAGCGAACAGGTCGTCGCCGCCCTTGTCCGGAGTAATGAAGCCAAAGCCTTTGCTGTCGTTGAACCACTTAACGATACCGGTATCCATGACGAATCCTTGAGAAAAAAATACGCAAATTTACTCTGTTGAAGAGCGCTTGAAGCGTCAAGGAGGGAGAGGACAACGAATACCGCTTGGGGGAGCGAGAAATTGATGAACAGCAATCGGACTTCTTGGACTTCGGCGCACACATTAACTGCCAGGAAACGCGGGGTCAATGGTTATCTTGTAACTGTGTTCCCAGACAGCCCCTTGCGAGGACCAACCGATGTGACCCGTACCTGCGAATTCCCTGGCCGTTCGCAGAACCGGTCAACGTCGGTCAGTACGTGCTCACGGCGTCGAACCAGGGACGCGTTGATCCTGATGCGCCAGACGGTCTTGAAGCCAGATTGACGGCCATTCCACCCCATTTACCGAATGGCAGCTTGTGGCCGAACCCGATCGTCGAAGGCCACGCGGCACCGGCCTGCACGGTCGGCGCCGGGCTGGCATAGCCGGTTTATAGTGCCGGAGTGCCGGCCCGCTCGCGCTCGATTGGTTGACGACGTTTTTCTGAAAACACCGAAGTGATCACCGAAGTGACTCATGGGAGAGCATCAGTCATGCAACCGGAACACGCTTCAGATTTCACGACGACTCACCACGCTGGCGCGGACGCCCCCACGCACGCGCCGATTCCATCGATCGTGCCGGCGCAAACCGCGCTGGTCGTGATGCACTACCAGACCGACATCCTCGGCCTCTTTCCGTCGGTCGCGCCCACCCTGCTCGCCAACACGCGCAGGCTGTGCGACGCGGCGCGGGCCGGCGGCGTCCACGTCTGTTTCGCCAATCTCCGCTTCAGCCCCGGCTATCCGGAAGTCAGCCCGCGCAACAAGAACGGGCAAGGGATCAAGCAGCTCGGCCGGTTCATCGACGACGGCCCGTGCCCGGAGCTCGGACGGCTCGACAGCGAGCCGCTGATGCTCGCGCATCGCGCGAGCGTGTTCTTTCGCACCGACCTGCAGGCACGGCTCATCGCGCGGGGGATCGATACGCTGATCCTGGTCGGGATCGCGTCGACGGGCGTCGTGCTGTCGTCGGTTGCGCACGCAAGCGATGCGGATTTCCGGCTGTATACGGTGAAGGACTGCTGCTACGACCCGGATCAGGTCGTGCACGAGCATCTGTTCGCGACCGCGTTCGAGACGCGCACGACGGTGCTGTCGCTCGCGGACGCGCTACGCTTGCTCGCATAGACGCGCAACGCCCCCGCGGCGCCGGCCGGAACGCTTCCGGCCGGCACATCCCGCGTCACTTCGCGCGTCGCTTCGCACGTTACTTCGCGATATACACGCCCGACGTCGGGCACGTCCCCTGCGTATTCCCGTCCGTCACGAGCGATGCCGCGCTCGGAAACTGCGCGATCGCATTCGTCTTCACCGCGATCCATGCTTCCGTGAAATAGCTGACGCCGTTGGTCTTCGTGCACTTCAGCGACACCGCGCTACGCGTATTGCTGCCGAACGCGCCCTCGAACGCGGACAGCAGTTGGTTGCGCGTCACCGTCTTGCCCGCGTTCGCCTGCAGGAACGCGTTGAACGACGTGTTGCCGAGACGACTGACCATGCCCGTTGCCTCGTTCCAGTACGCGTCCGGCGACGCCGAATTCGAGCAGGTGCCGTGCTTGAACCATTCGTGCTTGTCGAGGCACGACGCGACGCCCGGCATGTACGTCGACAGCGTGTTGCGGGTCGCGGTGCTGACCGGATAGGCGTCCATGCTGCACCACTGATGCGCGTTGTCGAGATCGACGTCGCTCTGCGGCACGCCGCAGTAGAACGGCTGGTTGCCGTCGTACTTGTTCGGCCACAGGCCATGCAGCGACAGGCTCGTCGCCGCATACGTGCCGGCGAGGTTCGTACACTCCGGCGTGTCATGCGACGCGCAGAAGCCGGGCTCCCACGAAGCGGCGAGCAACAGGTAGTCGTAGCTGGTCTGCGCGACGGCGTGCAGCGAGGCGGATGCGACGGCGAGTGCGGCCGCGGCGCGGGCGAGCGTCTTGAGCATGGCGTTTCCTCGGAAAAGGCTTGCGGTCGCGGAATGCGCCGCAAGATTGTCGAATGTCTGCCCGCGATTGTTGCCGACGCAACGCGGCACCAGTATGAAGGTGGACGAAGGAATTCGTAGTGCAATGCCGAGCCTGTTGCCACCGGCGCCGACGCTTGCCTTCCACCGCTTGCTTGCGACGCCGGCCTTGTCGTCAGCGTCAATCTCAAACGGAGCATGCCCATGGTGACGGCCACCCGGCTGGGCAAGCCGATCCGGGCCAGGCCGGCCACGATCGTGAGCGGCTGCCCCTCCGGATCAGTCACGGACACCGAACGATCGGCACCCGCTCGCCGCGAGCACGCCGGCGCTCACGATCCGCTGCCGAGCTGCGTGCACGCGCGCGCGGCCGAATCCGGGCCCTCGAGCGCGAGAATCTGCCACACGCCGATGCTCACGCGCTGGCGCGCCGCCGTCGACGCATCCGCCAGCAGCGCCTCGACGCGCGGCGCCGCATCCGGCGCCTGCTGCTTCAGCGCCGCATGATGCCGAGCACGCGACGCCGGTTCGGATTCGTACACGTCGCACAACCGCACCATGCCGGCCAGCCCGGCCAGGTCGTCGTCCTTGTCGATCGCGACGGCCTCGACGGGCGCAAGCCTCTTGCGCTCCACCGCCGGCAACCTGCCGCGCGCGGCTTCGTCGATCGTGACGGCGGACGACGGCGGCAGGCCGCCGATCGCCGCGACGATCCGGCTGCCCGCGGCGATCATGTCGCCCTGGCATGCGATTTTCTCGTCGGCCGCGACGTTCGAGCAGAACGACACCGACGTCCGGTAGACGTCATTGCTCATGCGCGGCACCTCGTCGGCGCTCGCCTGCGCGAGACCGGCACCCGCCAGCGCCAGGAAGACGGGAATCAGGATGCGGAATGCGCTCGTGGGGTTCATTGTTGTTCGTCAAGCAGGTTCTGATGGCGGGCCGCGGCGCCGGATCGCACGGCCGCGGCCCCTGTCACGCCGGGCCCTCGTCCCGCGCCACGCGATTATTTCACCGATGCGGCTTCCGATCCACCCGGCGACAGCGCCGCGCTGTCCTGCTCGCGCCACGCGCGGCGCGACGCCATGATCGCCTTCACGGCCGAGCGCGCGACCTTCCACCATGCGAACGGCCGCGGATCGGCGAGCATGCTGAGCGCGCGCGCATAGTCGAGCGTCAGACCGGGCGTCCAGGCCATCGTCACCGCACGCTTGCGGATCTGCGCGGCAACCCACAGCTCGGGCGTGAGCAGCAGCCGCACGAATGCGCCCCACCCGGCCCGCGTGCCCCTGAGCCGCCACACCGCGCCGTCGAGCGCCGCTTCGAGTGCGTTCGACACGGTGCTCGAGCAGTTGCGGTGCGTGAGGTTGTACGTGACCGTCTGCCGATACGACGACCAGAACGCGTCCAGCTTCGCCGGATCGTAGTTGCGGATCCGCACGCGCACGGTCGACGGACACCAAGCGTTCGACTCGGTCGCATAGTCGGGCTGGAACAGGCCCGGTACGTCGTTCTCGCGCGTCGCGCGCAGAAGCCGCGTGAATTCGTCCGGAGAACGATCGATTTCGACGGCCGGATACAGACTGATGTAGATGCCCTCGGGTGACTCCAGCGCCGCATGGCCGGTCGAGATCACGCCGTTGACGTCCACCGCCGCGATGTAGCGGTCGATCACCGGATAGCGCTGGGCTTCGGCCTTCGACGTGCCGGTCGGCGTCCACACGTGCACGGTGAGCGCGTGCTCGTGATCGGCCGGCGGGCCGTCCCATTCGGATTGCGCGAAGCGCGGGATGTCGGGTGCCGCGTCGATGTCGGGCACGATCGCCGGCGCCGGCGACGTGACGAACGCGGGGTTGCGCGTCAGACGCCGCACGCGCGCGGCGAGGCTCAGCATGTGCATCCCGCCGAACATCAGCAGCAGGCCCAGGCAGTACGGCACGGTGCCCACATAGTGGGTCGGGTACGGCTGGTAGAAAAAGATCGCGAGCAGGATCTCGACGACGCCCCACGCGAACGCGACGTGCCAGCGGCGATAACGCACCATCCAGGCGGACGTGCACTGCAGCACCCCGTCGACGAGGAACAGCGTGCCGAAGATCATCGACAGCAGGAAGTGTCCGTGATGATGACCCGCGAACACGAGCGCGGCGGCCACCACGACCGCGATGCCCTTCACGTAGCGCAGGATGCGCTGCCCGCCGACGCCGCTGCCGGCCACCGCGAGCGTCGCGAGCCCCTCGATCAGGAACAGCCACGCGAACAGTTCGATCGGAAAATGCAGCGCACCGTCGAGCGCGTCGACGAAGATGCCGACGCCCGCGACGACCCATAGCCAGCCCAGCACGGTCAGCCCGCGCCAGCGCGTTCGCAGATATTCGATGCCCAGCAACAGCAAGACCAGTCGTACCATCGCGCCCTCGCATTATTTTTTCGGGATACGCGCTGGTCACGCGTCTCCTGTCGTCCCGACCGCGCATCGTGCGATGCGAAAGCCGATGGCGGTCATGCTGGCCGGCGCGTCATGCGTCGACATGACCGATGGCGGCCGGCGCGCCGCTCTGGCCGAATAATAAGATATGGTGGAGCCGGTTGAAAGGCTGGCGAAAACACTTCCAGCGCGGCGCCGGCGGCACCGGGCACGCGAACCTGCCGTCGAACCGGGCATGCATGCCGTCCGCTGCCGCGGCAGGTTTCCCGTTCGACAGCGCGCGCCGGATACGCGAGAATCGCCGTCCGCGGTCGGCATGGGCGTGCGGATCCTCGCGACGCCGGTCACGGTCGCCGCCGATGGCGTGCTCGTGCCGCGCGGCATCGTGCTCGTGCCGATCGCGGTCGTCGCGATCAAGGCGAACGGCGGCCGGCGAATCATGTAACGGCGGCAACTGACGGTGCGGCCGCCTGCCATGCACGCGCTCGCATCACGAACACAAATCGGAGCATCGACATGACGACCTCGCCGCTTCACACGCCACCGCTCGGCCCGCAACTGAAGCGCTGGCGCGCGCTGCATCGCGTGAAGCAGAGCCACGCGGCCGACCTGTTCGGCGTCGCGCAATCGACGATCTCGCGCTGGGAAGCCGGCATCCAGCAGATGTCGCCCGACGAGCGCGCGACGGCCGAGCGGCTGCTTGCCGCGCGTCTCGATTCGGCGGGCGATCACGCGCTCGCGCGGCTGATCGCGAGCAGCACGGCCCGCATGCATCTCGTGTGCGACCTCACGCACCGTCTGCTCGCGTGCTCGCCGTCACGCGCGGCCGAGTTCTCGCGGCCGCTGCCCGCGCTCCTCGGCACGTCGCTGTGGCGTTATGCGTCGCCGGGAATCGTCCGCATGGAAGCTGCACTCGACCCGCTCGGCTGGCACGATCGCGCGGGGCCGCCCAGTGTCGAATTCGCGACCGGCGCCAATGCGTCGCGCGTCGTGCCGATTCGCGGCAGCACCTGCCGATGGACGCGAATGACGCTGTCGGACGGTTCCGCCGCGCGGCTCGTCGAAACGCTGTAGCACGCGCGCCAGTCACCGGGCGCGAGCGCGGCACGCATATTTCATGCGTGGACGCAGCGCGTGCACACGGCGTACGCTTGACGGCCCGATTCAAGCATTCCCACTGGCCATGAACCCCGACACGATCCACGCGCGGCTCGATTTCCTGCGCGAAGCCGAACGCCTGAAGGACGTGCTGCGCAGCGGCCATACGTCGACGGGCCGCGCCGAAAGCACGGCCGAGCACAGCTGGCGGCTGTGCCTGATGGCGCTCGTGTTCGCCGATGCGCTGCCGGACGTCGACACGACGAAGCTGTTGAAACTGTGCGTCGTCCACGATCTCGGCGAAGCGCTGCACGGCGACATCCCCGCGATCGAACAGGCCGCGCATCCCGACAAGAGCACGCACGAACGCGACGACCTGCTGACGCTGACAGCCGGGCTCGATCGCGCGCTGCGCGACGAAATCGTCGCGCTGTGGGACGAATACGAGGCCGCGGCATCACCGGAAGCGCGCGCCGCGAAGGCACTCGACAAGCTCGAGACGATCCTGCAGCACAACCAGGGCAGCAATCCGCCCGACTTCGACTACGCGTTCAACCTCGGCTACGGCCGGCGCTATACGGACGCGGCGCCGCTGTTCAGCGCGATCCGGGAGATCGTCGACGCGGATACCCGGCGCAGGATCGACGCGCACGAGCCCGACGCGTCAGCGCGCGCACACCGATGATCGTCATCGTCGCCGCGCCGCGATAACGCGATCCACGCGTGGTGCGGGCAACGGCGCGACCGCGGCCGCGCCACGGCCTTCGCCCGTCCCCCTTCCTGCTTGCCCGCCGCGATTTCACAGATTGCAACAATGTCGGCGCGCAGCCGCCGCTGCCGCTGGCGCGCCGGCACGATTCAGCACCATTTCCAGACAGGTTCGCCGGATCGGGTCGATTACCATGACCGGCTGATTCGCATCGGCGGCTTCCGTCGCGGAGCACCCGCCCACGCCACGCGCCGACCGGATCGTCCCGCTCGGCCGTCCACATCGCCGACGCCCGATTCATCCTCTCCGCCCTCCCATGAAGCAGAAGCCCCCGCGCCGCCGGCGCATCGTGATGGTCACCCTCGCCGCCGTCGCGATCGCCGCGGGCGTCACACTCAAGGCCTGCATGCCCGACAAGCAGCCGCAGTACCTGAGCGCGCCCGTCACGCGCGGCGACCTCGAGCACGCGGTGCTCGCGACCGGCGCACTGCAGGCGTTCAAGCAGGTTGACGTCGGCGCGCAGGTGTCGGGGCAATTGAAGTCGCTGGAGGTCAAGCTCGGCGACAAGGTCGAGAAGGACCAATGGCTCGCGGAAATCGACCCCGTGCTACCCGGGAATGCGTTGCTGCAGGCGCGCGCCAGCGAGGCAAGCCTGCGCGCGCAGCAGCAGGCAACCGCCGCCCAGCTGACGCAGGCGGAACTCGCGCTCCGGCGCCAGCAGGCCATGCTGCCGGACGATGCCACGCCGCGCGAAGCGTACGAAGCCGCGCGCGCGACGCGCGACGTGCAGCGCGCCAGCCTCGCGTCGCTCGCCGCGCAGATCCGCTCGGCACGCATCCAGATCGACACCGCGCAGGCCAACCTCGGCTACACGCGCATCGTCGCGCCGATGAACGGCGAAGTCGTCGCGATCGTCACGCAGGAAGGCCAGACGGTGATCTCGCAGCAGCAGGCGCCCGTGATCCTGAAGCTCGCCGATCTCGACACGATGACCGTGAAGGCTCAGGTGTCCGAAGCCGACTTGATCCGCGTGCGCATCGGCCAGGCTGCGTATTTCACGATCCTCGGCGACCCCGACAAGCGCCACTAGCCGCATCATTCGCACACCGTCGCCCGGCGCCGCGCCGGCGCGAACGCCACCGCGCTCGCGGTCGCGAGCACGGCCACCCCGGCCGCACCGTACACCATCACCCAGCCGAACCCGTGCACCAGCGCCGCGTGCAGCGCCGTGCCGGCCGGGTCGGCCTTGGCGAGCGCAGGCGCGATCGCCTGCAGCCCGTCGGTGCGGCCCGACGCGATCTCCTGCGCCAGCCTGCGCAGCGCCTCCGCATCGACCGCCCCCGCGACGCCGGCCTTCAGGCTCGCGACGATCCCCGCGACCAGCACGAAACCCATCGCCGCGATGTTCAGCGCGAGCGAGATCATCCGCGCGCTCATGTCGATGCCCGACGCCATCCCGGCCCGCGCGCTCGGCACCGCGCCCGTCGTCGTGTTCGTGACCGGCGTGTTGGTGAGCCCGAGCCCGATGCCGGCGATCACGCAGCCGGGCAGCATCGTGAGCCAGCTGGCGTGCCCGACGCCGCTGCCGATCCGCATCAGCGCGAAGCCGGCCGCGATCGTGAACAGGCCGCCCGGAATCACGACGCCGGGCCCGTAGCGCAGCGCGAGCCGCTCGCCGAACGGCGGCGCGACCAGCGTCGGCAGCGTGTACGCGAGCAGCGCGAGACCGGCCGTCACGCTGTCGTAGCCGAGCGCGACCTGGAACCAGATCGGCAGGTAGATCATGAACGGCCAGAAGCTGAAGTTCATCCCCATCGAGCCTAAGATCGCGCCGGTGAACGCGCGAATCCGGAACACGGAGAAGTCGAACATCGGTCGCGCGCTCACGCGCTCCGCGACGACGAAGCCGGCCAGCGCGAGCACGGTCGCGCCAAGCACGCCGAGGCCGGCCGCGCTCGTGAGCCCCAACGCCGCGCTCTGCGTGATGTAGAACGCGAGACCGAGCACGGCGAGCGACAGCGTGACGATGCCCGCGACGTCGAGCGTGCCCGCATGCGGATCGCGCGACTCCTGCACCGCAGCGCCGATCAGCACGAGCGCGACGGTCGCGAGCGGCGCATGCACGAGGAACACCCACGGCCAGCTCGCCGCCGCGACGATCGCACCGCCGACGATCGGCCCGAAGCCGAGACCGATCCCGAACACGATGCCCCAGATCCCGAACGCGCGGCCGCGCTCGCGCCCTTCGCGGAACTGGTGCGACAGCACCGCGATCTGGCAGATCAGCATCGCGCCGCCGCTCGCGCCCTGCAGCAGCCGGCCCGCGACCAGCACCGGCACGTTCGGCGCGAGCCCGCACAGCAACGACGTCGCGCCGAACAGCACGGTGCCGATCACGTACACGCGCTTGCGGCCGAACCGGTCGGCGAGCGTGCCGGCCGCCATCAGCACCGTCGTGCACGCGATCGTGTACGCATTCATGATCCACTGCATGCCGTTGAAGTCGCCGTGCAGCACGTGTTCGAGCGTCGGCAGGATCACCGGCACGCTCGATATCTCGAGGCCGAACATCAGCGACGTGAGACAGACGGCCGCGAGCGCGACCGCATTCCTGCGGGAGTCGGATAGGGTCATGCGTATTGCGCGACGGCCCGCGACAGGCCTCGCGCCTCCAGGTGAGAGGGATGCGCCGCGTGCGGCCGGCAACGCACGCTGGACGGGAATCGGTACTATAGTGAGAATTTCCCTCCCCATTGACGCGTCCAGTTCTCCGGACTGGGGAACCATAGGACGCAATCAACCCTCAACCCATCCCGCCATGACCGACAGACTCGACGGCGTCACGACTTTCGTCCAGGTAGTGGAATCCGGCAGCTTCGCGCTCGCCGCGGAGCGGCTCGACATGACGCGCTCGGCGGTCGGCAAGGCGATCGCGCGGCTCGAGAAGCGGCTCGGCGCGCGGCTGCTGCAGCGCACGACGCGCAGCCAGAGCCTGACCGACGACGGCCAGGCGTACTACGACCGCTGCGTGCGTGCGCTGTCCGAACTCGAAGCGGCGGAAGCCGATCTCGATTGCGGCCGCAACGAAGCGCGCGGCAAGCTGCGGTTGAGCGTGCCGCTTGCGTTCGGGCATCACTGCGTGACGCCGATCGTGCTGGATCTTGCACGCAGCTATCCGCACCTGCGAATCGACGTGTCGATCACCGACCGCTTCGTCGACCTGGTCGAGGAAGGCATCGACCTCGCGGTGCGGATCGGCCCGCTCGCGGACAGCACGAGCCTCGCGGTGCGGCGGCTCGGCACGCAATACGGGAGCCTCGGCGCGGCGCCGTCTTATCTCGCGCGCTACGGGACGCCGCAATCGCTCGACGACCTGAAGCACCACCGGACGATCGCGTATTCACGCTCGGGCGTCGCGCAGCCGTGGGACCTGCGCGCGCCGGACGGCTCGACGGTGCGTATCGACATGCCGCACCAGCTCAGTTTCGACGACGTGCAGGCGATCGCGGCGGCCGGTGCATCGGGGTTCGGGATTGCGTGGCTGCCGAGCTGGCTGCTCGATCACTACGTGAAGCGCGGCGAGATGGTCGTCGTGCTCGACCGCTGCTTCGTCTGCGAAGGCGACATCCACGCGATCTGGCCGAAAACGCGCTACCTGCCGCGCAAGACGCGCTGCGTGATCGACGCGCTCGTGCAGGCGGTGCCGCCGATGATCGAGCGGTGAGCGCACACGGGAAGAAGGGAACGGCGTTGGAACCGACGCGCCGCACGGGCGCGTCGGTTTCGCGTCATCACGCCGCGCCGAGATCGGCGAGCGGATGCGCGAACAGCTTCCACGGCGACGTCAGGAAATGCCGCACGCGCTCGGCACGCAGCTCGACGAGCGACGCCGGTGCCCAGCGCGGCTTGCGATCCTTGTCGACGAGATGCGCGCGCACGCCTTCGCGGAAGTCGCCCTCCTCGATCGCGCGCGCCACGATACCGAGTTCCATCCGGAACGACTCGGCCAGCGTCATCTGGCGGCCGCGCAGCAGCGCTTCGCGCGTCACGCACAGCATCGTCGGCGAATGGCCGGTCAGCGCATCGAGCGTCGCCTGCAGCCATTGACGATGCTCGCGCGCCAGCTCGTCACGCGCGAGGTCCTGCTTCAACGTCGCGACGATCCGCTCGACGGTCGAGCGCTTGTCGAAGTGACGGACGATCCACGCCATCTGGCTGTCGAGCGCCGCATGCGGCACGACGTTGCACGGCGGCTCGAACACCTTGCGCAGCGCCGGCAGCACGTCGCCGTCCCACTTGACGCGCTCGATGCGCGTCTCGAACGTATCGAGCCACGACGACGGCACGCACAGGTCCGCGAGCTTCGCGGTCAGCGCGTCGGCGCCCGACAGCATCGCGCCCGTCAGCCCCACGTACAGCTCGAGCTCGACCGGCATGCGCGACAGGAAATGCGTCGCGCCGACGTCGGGCACGAGACCGATGCGCGTCTCGGGCATCGCGATCTTGCTGCGCTCGGTCGCGACGCGCAGCGCCGCGCCTTGTGCAAGCCCCATCCCGCCGCCCATCGTCACGCCGTCCATCAGCGCGACGATCGGCTTCGGGAACGTGTGGATCGCGTAGTCGAGCCGGTATTCGTCGACAAAGAACGGCAGCCAGGTCTCGCGCTGCGCAACCATCCTGTACAGCGCGCGCACGTCGCCGCCCGCGCAGAAACCCTTCTCGCCCGCGCCGCGCAGCACGACCGCGACGATCTGGTCGTCGGTGCGGCAGCGTTCGAGCAGCGCGGCCAGTTCGCCGATCATCGGATAGGACAACGCATTGAGTGCGGCCGGCCGGTTCAGCGTAATGAGCGCCACGCGGTTCACCACGCGAAACAGCACCTCCGCCGCGGATTGCGCAAAACTGTCGTGAGTCGTGACCGGCGTGCTCATCGTTGCGGCTCTCCATCGGTATGCCATTGCGGCGCGCGCTTGCCGAGAAACGCGGCCACGCCTTCGCGCGGATCGTTCGTGTCGAACAAGTCGACGAAGCGCTCGCGCTCGACCGCGAGCGCCGCGCTGCGCGGCACGCCGCGGCGCGCGAGGCCGATCAGTTCCTTGCTGTACGCGACCGCATGCGGGCTCTGCCGCGCGACGTTGCGCGCGAGCGCCAGCGCCGCATCGCGGGCCGCGCCGCTTTCGACCACGTCCTCGACGAGGCCGATCCTGAGCGC
>NZ_QTQF01000039.1:0-73698 GCF_003854235.1 Burkholderia sp. Bp8998 | reverse complement strand
GCTCTGGCAGAAATGCTAACCCACGTTTGATTCCTCACGAGAGGCCAGCCCCTGCCACGCGGAGTCATACTGTCTAAAATGACCGGCATGATTCTTGTCTACCGCTACCGGGTGAAGTCGCTCAACGGACTCCTGAACAAGCAGAGCCGTGCGGTGAACTAGGTCTGGAACTTCTGCAATGACACGCAGAAGCACGCGCTCAAGTGGAACAAGGGGTGGCCGTCGGGTTTTGATCTAAATGTGCTGACGACCGGCAGCAGCAAGGAACTCGGCATCCACTCCGGCACGATCAACGCTACGTGCGAGCAGTACGCGAAGTCGCGCAGTCAGCGCCGTCGGCCCTACCTGCGCTATCGCGGCAGGAAATCGCTGGGCTGGGTGCCGCTGAAGGGCCGCGACCTGAAGCGCGAGGGTGACGCGTTCCGTTTCGCCGGCAACACGTTTCGCGTGTTCAACAGCCGGCTGCTTCCCGAAGGCAAGATCAAGAACCGAACCAATTTTGCGCAGGATGCGCGCGGCAACTGGTTCCTCAACATCGTGATTGAGATGCCCGATGTTCCGGCTCGCCCGATCCGTTCTGGTGTCGGCATCGATCTTGGCCTGAAAGCCTTCGCCACACTTTCGACCGGCGAGAAGCTGCCTAATGACCAGTTCGGCCGACGCGCGGCCGAGAAGCTGGCGAAAGCGCAGCGAGCACGAAAGCACAAGCGGCATATCGCGAAGCTGTACGCCAAGATTGCGAATGCCCGCGCCGATTTCCAGCACAAACTCGCGCTCGATCTGGTGCGGCGCTTCGATTACATCGCGGTCGGCAACGTGTCGGCCTCGAAACTCGCCAGGACCGGGCTGGCGAAAAGTGTCTACGACGCATCCTGGTCGTCCTTCCGGGACAAGCTCCGTTACAAGGCGATGGCGCACGGGGCCACGTTCGAGGAAGTGGACGAAAGCGGTTCGACCCAGTCCTGTTCGTCGTGCGGGTCGGAAGACAGCACGACGCGGCCGAAAGGTATCGCGGGACTGAGAATAAGAGCGTGGGCCTGCAGTGACTGTGGTGTCGAGCATGATCGTGATACCAATGCTGCGTTGAACATTCTCCGACGCGGACGTGCATCGCCAGTAGTGGGAATCCGCCGCCTTTAGGCGGCGGAGGACGTCAACTGCTGGCATGTCGCGCGAATCGGATTTCCAGCGTCCCGGAATCGAACAGGATCAACGCCAAGAAGCAGAACTGCAAGGAATGTCCGCCCATGCCGCGCGTGGCGAGTATTGGGGTCCTCGGTACCGTGACCGGCAGACGAAGATTATGTTGCTCGCATCGCGCCGCATTCCAAACAAATCGTCTGATAAATCAGGTCGTCTTGATCGTCGGTAAGTCAGTCATCCACCCCACGACGCTGACTCGGAGAAACCCTCGTAGCGTACGATAAACGAACGCGAGCGCGCGATGATCGAACGAAAAGCGGTAGTACTCCCTTGTCTCCGGCCGCCACGCGGGGCTACGCTTTCGATCAGTAAAACGATGTAAGTGAATCGTTACTTGTCTAAAGAAAACGGAGACCATCATGACCGTATCCGCGGCTCACGAACCCCACGGCAAACACCAGTCGAAGAAAGCCGCCGCGAGCGGCTGGATCGGCTCGGCGCTCGAATACTACGACTTCTTCATCTACGCGACGGCGGCCGCGCTGATCTTTCCGCAGATATTCTTTCCGAAGGGCAATCCAACGACTGCGATCGTCGCGTCGTTGGCAACCTACGGCGTCGGTTATGTTGCGCGGCCGATCGGTGCGTTCGTGCTGGGTCACCTCGGTGACACCCACGGACGCAAGACTGTGTTGCTTTCGTGCATGTTCCTGATGGGCTTGTCGACCATCGGGGTCGGCCTGTTGCCCACCTACGACCAAGTCGGCCTGCTCGCGCCGGTATTGCTGGTGATCCTCCGCCTGATTCAGGGCTTTGCGGTGGCGGGAGAAATCTCCGGCGCCAGTTCCATGATCCTGGAACACGCGCCCTTCGGCCGTCGCGGCTTCTTCTCCAGTTTCACACTGCAAGGTGTGCAGGCAGGGCAGGTGCTGGCGGCTGCCGTATTCCTGCCGCTCGCACACTACATGCCGACCGAGCAGTTCAACAGTTGGGGATGGCGTATTCCGTTCCTGCTGAGCGTGGTGGTCATCATCGCTGGCTGGATCATTCGCCGCAAGGTGGACGAGACGCCGGCCTTCACTGACAAGGAGGGACGGCAGGCACGCTCGCGCTCGCCCGTCGTCGACGCGTTCAAGTACAACTGGGCGGACATGCTGCGTGTCGTCTGCATGGCGCTGATGAACGTGATCCCGGTGGTCGCGACGATCTTTGGCGCGGCATACGCGGTGCAGCCGGCCTACGGCATCGGTTTCGCGAAGGACGTCTATCTCTGGATTCCCGTTGCGGGCAATATCGTTGCGGTGCTGGTGATTCCGTACGTCGGCAACCTGTCCGACAAGATCGGCCGCAAGCCGCCGATCGTTTTCGGTGCGCTGGTGTCGGGGCTGCTCGCGTTTGGGTATCTGTACGCGATCAGCATCAAGAACGTGCCGCTGGCTTTTGCAATGTCGCTTCTGATGTGGGGCGTGGTCTATCAGGGGTACAACGCGGTGTTCCCGAGCTTTTACCCGGAACTGTTCCCGACCCGCACGCGCGTATCCGCGATGGCGATCTCGCAGAACATCGGTACCGCCGCTACCGCGATGCTGCCGGCGCTCTTCACGGCCGTGGCGCCGCCCGGCGCGGCAAACATCTGGTTCACCGTCGGCGCGATCGCGTTCGGGGTCACCGTCATCGCGGCACTGGCTGCGTTGAGCGCTCGGGAGACCTATCGGATCCACATGAGCGATCTGGGTAAGCCCGATGCGCAACCGGTTGGCAAGACCGAGTACGAGCGCTTGCGTGCACAGGCCCTGGCCGCCTGACGGAAGAGAGCGCCACCAGTGATCATGATTTCCGGAAAGACGACCCTCATTGCGCACATCGGCTACCCGACCGAGAGTTTCAAGTCGCCGATGATCTACAACCCCTGGTTCGAGCAGAAGGGGATCGACGCTGTCGTGGTGCCGATGGGCGTCAAGGCCGAGGACTACGTGCAGAGTTTCGAGTCGATCTTCCGTTTCACCAACCTGCGCGGCGCGCTGGTGACGATGCCGCACAAGGTGACGACGGTCGGGCTCGTCGATGAAGTCACCCCGGCGGTGCGCATCGCCGGCGCCTGCAACGCGGTGCTCAAGCGTCCCGACGGCACCCTGCTGGGTGACCAGTTCGACGGTGCCGGTTTCGTGCGCGGCATGTTGCGCAAGGGGAGGCGGCTCGACGGCGCGCGCGTGCTGGTTGCGGGCGCAGGCGGTGTAGGCTCGGCGATTGCCGCTTCGCTTGCTGCGGCCGGCGTGGCGGAACTGGCGCTGTATGACACGCGGCCCGAGGTCGCCGCCGAATTGGCCCGGCGGCTGCGCGAGCATTATCCGACGCTGACGGTGCGTACCGGGTCGAACGATCCGGACGGATTCGAGGTGGTGGTCAATGCAACGCCGATCGGGATGAAGGAGGGCGATCCGCTGCCGTTCGACGTCGCACGTGTGTCGCCCGACTGTTTTGTCGGTGAAGTGGTGATGAAGTCAGAGTACACACCGTTTCTGCGCGCCGCCCGCGACAAGGGCTGCGAAGTACAGGTGGGCACGGACATGCTGTTCGAGATGATTCCCGCCTATCTGGAGTTCTTCGGCTTCGGCAGCGCCACGGCCGACGAACTGCGGCGCGCCGCGACCATCTCGTACTGAGGCCAATTTGTCCTTTGCATCACGAAAATGATTCCACAGACGTGTGTGACGGCACGTGCCTTCCGGCGCGTACCGTTTCCCGACCGCTTCTTTCGAGTCGCCGCGATGGTCCCACGTGGAATGAATCTTCACCGAGACAGGCCGGAATGATTCGCCGCGGCGCCTTGAGCTTCGCATTGCTATTGCCCTTCCTGCTGGCTGCGCAGCCGGTCGCCACCGACAGTTACTTGCCGGCGCTGCCTGCAATTGCGGGCATGCTCGGGTCGGCCAGCGCCAGCCTGACGATGTTCGCACTCGCATTCGGCATCGGACAGTTGCCGATGGGGAGTCTCGCCGATCGCCATGGCCGTCGCCCCGTGCTACTGGCCGGGCTGGCAATCTACGCCATCGCCGCATTGGCTGGAGCGCTCGCGGGCAGCGCATGGATGCTGATCGCGGCGCGTGCGTGCCAGGGACTGGCAATGGCAGCCATCCTCGTGTGTGCGCGCGCTGCCGTACGAGACCTGTATCCGGCCAACGAAGGCCCGCACGTCATGGCGCGTGGACTCACGGGGCTGGGAGCGGCAGCACTGACCGCGCCGATCATCGGCGCCTATGTTTCGCAATACGCGGGTTGGCGGTGGGTGCTCGCGGGGATGAGCCTGTACGCGCTCGTACTGTGCGTCGTGTGTTGGCGCGGTTTTGCGGAAACCCGTTACCAGGTGAGCACGGTACAAGCGCCCGTCGGGAGTATTCGCGAGATATTCAACAATGCGGAGTTTCGGGCGTGGGCGATGTTGGCCGCGACGACCTACAGCGGTATCTTCTGTTTTCTTTTGCTGTCGCCGATGGTGTATATCGGCTACCTGGGCCTGTCGCCCCAGTTGTACGGCTGGATACCTGCTGGCGGCTCGCTGGTTTACATGGTGAGCACGATCGCCTGCCGACGTCTGCTCCATCGTCACGGTGTATTGCGCACGGTGCGGCTGGGCGCAATTCTGAGCCTGTCGGGTGCCGTCATTCAAGCACTGGGTTGCTGGCTGCTACCCGACGCCGCCTGGCCGCTGCTGCTGGGGCACGGGGTATATAGCCTCGGACACGGCATCCACCAGCCTTGCGGGCAGGCCAACGCCGTGGGAGGGCTGCCGCGCCTGGCCGGGCGCGCGGTATCGTGGTCCGGATTCCTCATGATGTTCACGGCATTCTGCATGGGACAAACGGCGGCGGCCTTCGTCGATCCGCATTTCCACTTCGGCGCTTGGCCCATGGTGGTGCCGATGCTCATCGCGGGTTCGGCGCTGATGACCATCGCTTTCGGCTGGTTGCCGCGGCTCGACCATTTGCCACGATCTGGTTCGCAGTCTGTGACGATGCCGGTCAAGTCGGAGTAGCGCGGTGATATTTGCCTTCCGCTACTTCTGGCCGGGGTCGACGAATCTGCGCGCTGCTGGCGGATAGCAGGGGGCTTTGATGTGGCCCTATTAATTATTTCAGGCAAGAAAAAGCCCGCTACTGGAGCGGGCTGAATCCATGTTTGGAGACATGGAGGAGACGGATGTAACTTTAAGGGAAAACCCGAGGGCTGGCAAGCCCTAGTTGTAATTGTACAACGCAGCGTCATCGGGCTTTTCTGACCAGGGTGGAGTTGCGCGCCATGCAGCCGCCGCGGGCGTCCCGCAGCGTCCTGCCGAAAAGCCGACGTCCGTCGGTGCGGCGACCGTCGCGTATCCGCGAAGCCGCCGCCGCGCTTACATCCCGCCTGCCCGCGCGTGCGCGGCAAACGCGCCGAACCGCTCCTGCGCAACCGGCACCGCGTACTTGTCGCGCATTTCCGTCTCGATCCACGCGCAGGCCTCGCGCGCGCAGTCGGTCAGCGCGTGCCGTGTCGCGTGTCCGTCGATGTCGTAGACGAAGCGCACGCCGACCTCGTCGTCGGCGACCTGCCGCTGCAGCTGGTTGAGCTGCAGTTGCGGGCCGTGCCGTTGCGACAGCGCGCGCAGCTCGTCGAAGTGATATTCGAGCCAGTCGGCGAAGAACAGCGCATCGCTATGGCAGCGCAGACGGAACGCCGCGCTGCGCGACGGACGCTGCGCGGCGTCGCCAGCGGCCTGCGGCTCGCCGTTCGGCGCGATGGACGGATCGACGGGCGCGAGCGGCTGCCGGATCTGCCGGTACGGTTCGCGCTCGCGCAGCGCGTGCCACAGCAACTCGTCGCCGGCGGCACCGGACGGCTGCATCGTCAGGTCGTGCCGGCCGTCGCCGGCAGCGGCGACGTCGCGGATCACGAGGCGCAGCGAGCAGAGTGGCTCGTCCGCAACCAGCAGCGTCGCCGCGCGCGGCAACCCGCACACGAGCGGCGCGGCGCCGGCCGCCCGGAACACGAGCCCGCGGCGATCGAGCCGCACGAGCGGCAGCGGCCGCGGAAACGACGGGTAGGCGACTGCGATGCGGGCGCCGCCGGCACCCGTCAAACCGGGCATCATCGCGCGAAAGACCTGAGACTGGTCCACGGTGGTTCTCCTTCGTTACGATGCCGCCCGGCCGGACTACGCGCGTTCCGGCTCAGGCGGCGATGGCTTGCCGGGCAGCCCGTCCCGGCTCGATTTCTAGTGCGGCAAACGTTTGCGGATCGATGTCGATCCAGCACGCGACAACCAGACGACCGTCCACCTGTTTCGGGGGACCTGCCCGGTGCGCGTGCACGCCGATCCGGCGGAACAGCCGCTCCATGCTCGCGAACGTCACGCCGATCAACTGCCGCGCGCCCAGTTGCGCCGCGCATTCGACGACCGCGGCGAGCATCGGGCGGACGGCCCACTCGGCATTGCCTGGACCGCCTTCGTCGCCGGTCGCCGCGAACCGCGACAGCTCCCAGACGGCGGCCGATTGCGGCAGCGCGACGTCTTCGGCGATCAGGTCGGCGAACAGCGACTTCAGCAGATACGGGCGGGTGGTCGGCAACAGGCGCGCACATCCGCACACGTCGCCACCGGCGTTTCTTGCGAACACGTAGACGGTATCGTCGCGATCGAACTGATCGCGCTCGAAACATTCATTCGCCGACGGGAGCGCCCAACCGAGCTGTTCGACGAACACACGGCGCCGATAGCGCCCGAGATCCGCTGCAAGTTCGTGTGGCAACCGCCCTTCCTCGTGAACGAAGGTCCGCATGGTGTCCTCGGATCGGTACTTTGGTATGCACGCATTACATCGCGCGTCCCGAGGAGGCGGTAACTGGTAACTCTTACAGGGTGAGCGTGCGCCGACACCATTCGACCGGTGGTAACGGTTTCTTGATCGGCGGGATTGAAATACCGGCGGCTTTTGCTTATAAAGAGCGCCAGTCCTGTGGAAATGTCAGAGGAATGCGCAGCCGGTTGTCACTGGAGCGTTGGACCGGCATGATAGGCGTCGTTGCGACCGAGCAGCGCCGATGCGACCGCGGCCGGCCAGTCGATGTGTGCGAGCCGCGCGGCGAGCACGGCGGCGGTGCGGAACATGCCGAGGTCGGCGCCGGCGGCGTCGACGGCCATGATGTTGCTGCGGACGTCGCCGCCCGCGATCACGAACGTGCCCGTCGCGCGTTCGAGATACCAGTCCCAGCCGACCGTCAGGTACGCGACGCCGGCACTGGCCGGGCGGTGCCATTCGGTGTAGCCGGCCAGGCGCGCGTCGATGGAACTGTCGCGCAGTTCCGCGAGCAGCGATGCATCGAGGCCGCTCGCGACATGGTCGAGCGCGAGCGCGGCCAGTGCGTTTTCGGACAGACGCACATAGCCGTCCGGAGACGGGCCGCGGACCGGGTGCAACAAAGGTGAAGTCATGCGCGGAATGTATCAGCCCCGAACCGGCGCTGGCACCTGACAGGTATGACAGCGTGACGTTGTCGGAGAAAGAATGGAATTGCGCTGGCAGGATGCCTATCAACAATTCAGTGCCGCGGAAGACGAGCAGCAGCTCTTCCAGCGGATTGCTGCCTATTCTAAACGCCTGGGCTTCGAATATTGCTGTTACGGCATTCGCGTGCCATTGCCCGTGTCCAAGCCGGCCGTCGCGATCTTCAATACCTATCCGGACGGCTGGATGGCGCACTACCAGGCGCAGAACTACATCGAGATCGACTCGACGGTTCGCGACGGTGCGCTCAGCACCAACATGATCGTCTGGCCCGACGTCGACCGGATCGATCCGTGTCCGCTGTGGCAGGACGCGCGCGACCACGGGCTGTCGGTGGGCGTCGCGCAGTCGAGCTGGGCGGCGCGCGGCGCGTTCGGGTTGTTGAGCATCGCGCGTCATGCGGACCGGCTCACGCCGGCCGAGATCAACATGCTGACGCTGCAGACCAACTGGCTCGCCAACCTGTCGCATTCGCTGATGAGCCGCTTCATGGTGCCGAAGCTGTCGCCCGAGGCGAGCGTCACGCTGACCGCGCGCGAACGCGAGGTGCTGTGCTGGACGGCAGAAGGCAAGACCGCGTGCGAGATCGGCCAGATCCTCAGCATCTCGGAGCGCACGGTCAACTTCCACGTGAACAACATTCTCGAGAAGCTCGCCGCGACGAACAAGGTCCAGGCGGTAGTCAAGGCGATCTCGGCCGGGCTCATCGATACGCCCTGACGCGGCACCGGCGGCGGGGCGGTCGTGCCGCCGGGGCGCATGAGCGGCCGCCGCCGCTCATTCCATCATCGGCTCCGCTTCCTTCGCGGTCCAGCTCACGCTGGAAATGCTCTTCTCCATGCTCATCCGGCTCGCGATCTGCTCGAGCTTCTGCTGATCCTTCGGATGCAGCTTCAGCGTCGCGGTCACCTTCAGCCGGTCCGGCTGCTCGGGTACGTCCTCGCTCGTCAGGCTCTGGAACGACAGCGGTTTCGCATACATCGCATTCGACAGCAGCGTGCGGATGTGCACTTCGTCGGCGGCCAGGCAGATCACGGTGATCTGGTATTCGCGCACGAGATCGGCATTCGACACGGGGGTCGCGTTGATCGCCTGGCTGACGCCGCGCAGCACCGTGTTGGTGAGCAGCACGACGCCCGTGCCGGCCAGTGCCGGCACGTAATGGCCGGAGCCGGCCAGCACGCCGACGGCGGCCGAGCACCACAGCGTCGCGGCCGTGTTGATGCCCTGGATCGACCCCTTGTCGCGCATGATCACGCCGCCGCCGAGGAAGCCGACGCCCGACACGACGTATGCGGCGATCTGCGTGACGCCGGCCACGCCGTTGCCGGTCAGCACGCCGAGCGTGACGAACAGGCAGGCGCCGCTCGCGACGAGCGTGATCGTGCGCAGGCCCGCCGTGCGTTGCCGCATCTGGCGTTCGAGGCCGATCGCGACGCCGCAGGCGAACGCGGTGAAAAGACGGAGTGCGAAATCGAGAGTCATGGTTGTCCTGCCGTGCCAAGTGCGCATGCCGGCCCGCGTCGCGGCGGCGCGAAGCCGAACGCGGCACGATGGCCGTCATCGCGCGGCACTGTACCGCGCGGATGCGTCATTCAATGTGAAACGGATGGCGTGCGGGCTCGCGGAACGCGAGCCGCGGCAGGAGAACTGCGTCGGACAGGCGTTCAGGCGGCAAGCGGCGCACGCAACGGAGTGCTGCAACTGTCCACGATGGTTCCTGAAGGAAGAATGGGCGGCATTCTAGTGGGCCGGCCGCGCAGGCGTCAACCGGTTCGGGGCGGCAACGCGTCACTGCGACGCGCCGATCGTCCCCGTCGCAAGCGCGAGCGCGGCGGCGGCCGACAGCGCGCCGGCGTAGCTGTCGACCTCCGCGTTGCGGGCCGCGAGCAGCTGACTTTGCGCGATCGTCGCATCGGTGACCGAGCCGACACCGTTGCGGTACGCGGTCAGTGCCGCGTCGTAGCTGGTCTGCGCGGCATCGACGAGGGCCTTGGCCGCGTCGTGCGACGCGAGGCTCGTCTGCACCGCATTCTGCGCGGCGACGACCTGGCGGACGGCTTCCTCCTTGGTCCGCGTGAGGCGCGCGGACGCGCTTTGCGCATCGTTGCGCGCCTGCATCAGCACCGCCGAGCGCAGGCCGCCGTCGTACAGCGGAATCGTCACGCCGAGGAACACGCCGCCGCCGTAGCGGCTGCCGTTCAGGTTGACGGTCGGGGCCTGGTCGCCGATCGCGGGCAGCGCGGTAATCGCGGTGCCGCCGCTGGCGTAGGACGTCGACGCCGACAGGAAGATCTTCGGCATGAACGCGGCTTCCGCGGCCTTGATCTTCGCGCGGTTGGCCTGCTCGAGCGCATACGCGCCCTGCAGGTCGGGGCGGCGCGCGATCGCGTCCGACACGATCGCGTCGACCGACGAAGCGAGCGCGGGCGGCAGCGGGCGCTTGGGCAGCGCGGCGATCGACGGTTTCGACAGCGGCGAGATGCCGAGCGCGGAAACCAGCGCGAGGTAGCTGTCGCTTTCCGCGCCGTTCGCCTGCACGAGCGCGAGATTCGCCTGCGCGCGGTTCTGCGTCGCCTGCGCGAGTTCGACGACGGTGCCGACGCCTTGCCTGAGCCGCGCGCGGGACGCCGCAAGGATCGCGTCGGCGTTCGCGAGGCCCTGCTGCGCGCTGGCCGCGCGCGAGCGGGCGGCTTCGTAGCGGTAATACGCGACGGTCACGTCGTGGATCACCTGCTGGTGCACGGCCGTGAACGCGACGTTCGACGCGACCGACGCCTGTTCGGCCGCCTCGACGCGCGCCGCGCGGCCGCCGAAATCGAACAGCAGCCATTGCAGCGACAGCGCCGAGATCGTGCCGTGCACGGTCGTGTTGCTCGACGCGTCGCCGAGGATCGTCGACGTCGAGCCGTGGCTCGTCTGGTACGCGCCCATTGCCGTCGCGGACAGGTTCGGCAGGTACGCGGCTTTCGCGATGCCGACCGCGAGCGCCGCGTTGCGCGCGTCGTTCCACGCGATGCGGGTCAGCGGGTTCGTCGATTCGGCGAGATCGATCAGCTCGGGCAGCGTGTATGGATGCGCGGCATCGAGCGCGGCGGGCGGCGACACCGACGCGAGCGCGGGCGAGGCCGGCAGCGTGTAGTCGTGCGGCGCACGTTGCGCGGACGCAAGCGGCGGCGCCGGCACGATGTCGCCCGCGGCCGACGTTTGCGGCTGCCACGGGCGGTCGGGTGCCTCCGGCGCCAGATCGATCGACGACGTGGCGCAACCGGTCAGCGCGAGGGCGGTCGCGAGCGCGGCGGCGGCGATCGACGCGGCCGGCGGTTCAGGGACGCGCATGAGGGGCAGGCTCCTTCGGGGTGGCTTGACGCGCGGCGTCGGCGATATGGGCGAGCCGCGTGTCGATCAGGTTCAGCAGCGCGTCGCGTGCAGGGTCGGCGGGCGGCGGCGGGGCCGGCACGGTTGCCGCGTCTGCCGTCGATGACGGCGGCGGTGTAGCGGCGTCGGCAGCCGGGTCGTCGTCGCGCAGTTCGACCACGCGCGCGAGGCGTGCGCCGAGCGCCGCATCGCCCGGCATGCGTTCGGCGAGCAGGAACAGCGGGCCTTCGAGCGCGCCGAGCTCCGCGAGCGCGTGTCGCCGGGAGGCGAGCCACCCGGCGGCCGGCCGTACCCACGACGGCTCGTAGTGGACGAGGCCGAGCTCCTGCGCGATCGCGCCGTGGCGCGCGAAGGCTTCGGCGGCGAGCGTGCGGCGTTCGGCTGGCTGCGCGATCTGCACGACGCGGCGCCACTGCTCGAGCAGCGTGGCGAGCGCGACGTCGATCTGCTTGCCGATGCTGACCGGCCAGATGCGCGTGAAGACGAGATACACGACGACATTGCCGAGCAGGATGCCGATCGTGCGATCGCGCGCGATCGTCAGGTCGAAGCCGGGACCGGCGCCCTGGATCACGCACAGGAAGAATGCGAACGCGATCTGGAAGCCCGCGTACGCGATGCGCGGCGAGCCGAACGCGACCCACGCGGACAGCCACGCGCCGGCGAACACCAGCGCCATCAGCTGACCGACCGACGACAGCGCCGGGACGACGAACACGAGCGCGGCGGTACCGAGCAGCGCGCCGACGATGCAGCCGACGATCCGCAACGTGAGCTTCTCGACCGTCTCGGCCGTCGAGCCGAGCGACACGATGTAGCAGGTGACGACGCACGTATGGATGCCCGACCAGTCGAGCTGCGAATACAGCAGATAGCAGAAGATCGCCGCGGCGGTCGTCTTCAGCGCATAGCGGATGTGATCGGGATTGCTGCGCGCATCCGGCAGGAAGAAGCCGCCGCGCGGCGCCGGTGCGGGCGATGCGGCGGGGTCGGGGCGGGTGGCAGCGGACGCGCTGACGGGGGCGGCGGGCGCGTGTGCCGCCGCCTCGGCCGCCGCGCCCGGTTCCGTGAAGCGCGTGACCGCTTCATGGAGATCCGTCGCGGCGACGCGCGCGAGCGGCGGCAGCGCATCGGTCGGCGGCAGCGCGAGCGTCACGTCGACCGGATAGCCGCCGCGTTCGAGTATGGCCGCCATCTCGTCGAGCGTGGCCGCGATCGGCGCGGCGAACGCGGCGGGCAGCCGCGCGTCCGGTTCGCGATCGGCCAGCGCGACGCCGACCAGCAGCGCCGTGCTCGACGCAATGGCCTGCCGCAGCGCCGCGACGTCGGCAGCGGATGACGTGCCTTCGAGTTTCGACAGCTTGAGCCACGTCAGCAATTGCTTGTCGCCGTCGCGCAGGCTCGCGTCGAACGCGGCGCGCGTGTCGTCGTCGCCGCGCAGCCGGAGCGCGGCGAGCCGCAGCCGCTTCGCGAGCTGCGCGAGCGCGAGCCGGCGCGGCGACGGCGCGATCAGCAGGTTGACGACGATCGCGACGCCGACCGGGATCGCGATCGTCAGCCAGATATAGAGCAGCGCGCGCGTCGCGGCTTCGCCGAACGGCGCGAGGCCGAGCTGGTCGAGCCCGAAGCCGACGATCATCGCGAGGATCGCGCCCACGGGGCGCAGCTTGCTGGCCGACGTCAGGTACAGCAACCCGACCGACAGCACGGCCATGCACGCGACCCGCAGGATCGAATAGTCGATGCTGAAGATCGCGATGCCGAGCACCAGCCCGATCACGATCGTGACGATCAGGAGCAGCGCGGCCGCGAGCACGATGCTCGTCACGCGGTCGGCGCGGATCGTGAAAAACACGACGTAGGCGGACAGCGCCGCCTCGGGCGTACCGTACGCGCTGGTCACGAGCACGGTCAGCGCGCAGATCAGGGCGACCCGCACGGCGATCGACGTGCGCCCCGGAAACGGCGCGAGCAGTCGCAGGACTTCGCGCGGGCCGGGCGAGCGGACCTCAGCGGCAGGCTGCGCCATGCCGGACCTCGACGATCGCGCTCGCGCCGACACGCACGAGCTTGCCGTCGGGTTCGTCGAGCTTCACGCGCACCGGGAAGCGCTGCGCGACGTGCACCCAGTTCACCGAGCGCTGCACGATCGGCAGCGCGCGCGGCAGGTTGATGCGATCGCTGTCCGCGATGCCGGCACCGATGCCGACGACCTTGCCCGTCAGCGGACGGCTGCGGTCGATCATCGAATAGACGGTCGCGCAGTCGCCGACCGCGATGCGGTTCAACGACGTTTCGCGGAAATTGCCCACGGCGAACCATTCGCTCGCATCGATCAGCGTGAAGATCGACTGGTTCGGCGCGAGGGTTTCGCCGGCGAGCACGGTCAGGCCCGTCACGAGCCCGTCGTGCGGCGCGCGCACGACCGTATCGTCGAGCGCGTGCTGCGCGCGGGCGAGCGCGGCTTCGCGCGCATGGAGCGTGGCGATCGCGTCGGCGTCGTCGCCGATCGTCTGCGCGGATGAGCGCTGCTGTTCCTGCGCCTGCGCGAGCGACACGGCCGCGTCGTGCTGCCGGACCGTCGCCTGGTCGAACTGCTGCGCGCTGACGTAGCCCTGCGCGGCGAGCGGTGCGAGCCGGTTCACGTCGCGTGTCGCGAGATCGTGATTCTGCGTCGCGCGTTTCACCTGCTCGGCGGCCACGGCCGCGTTCGAGCGCTCGCCGATCAGCGACCGGCGGCGCGTGTCGAGCGACGCGCGCGCGAGCTCGAGATCGGCCTGCGCCTGCGCGACCGTCAGCCGGTACGGCACGGGATCGATTTGGTACAGCAGGTCGCCTTTCGCGACGCGCTGGTTCTCGTGTACCGCGAGCTGCACGATGCGTCCGCCGACGGGCGAGGCGACGTGGACGACGTCCGCGTCGATCGATGCGTCGTCGGTGGACGGGTAGGCCGTCGTGCGGTGGTATGCGTACGCGAGCGCCGCGATGCCGAGCGCGACGATCGCCAGCGCGATCACGCGGCCTTTCGTGGACGGGCGAGAGATTCCGGCGGCCTTCATGCGAACGGCCCCGTGCCGCTGAGCCACACGATCACGGCGACCACGAGCCCGATCGCGGTGCAGACGGCGAGCTGGTACGGCACGGTGGCGGCCCAGCCGGTCGCGACGAACACGCGGTGCGCAACGATCGCGCCGACGATGCCGACGATCGCGCTGACGAGCCAGAGTGGGAAATACGCGCCGAACAGCACGTACGACGGTGCACCGCGCGACGTGCAGCCCGCGAGCGGCAGGGCAGGCACCAGGACGGCGGCGACGCGCAGGGGGGCGCGCGGCGTTGTTTTTCTCATGGTGTGACGAGCTCGACGTTGGGGTTGGATGCCGGGCGCGGCGCAAAGCGGTTCGTCGCCGCGACGACGATTCCGCGATACGGAGCCGATAATAAATCAGCATGATGCGGACCGCCAGCGATGCGGCGCGCATCGGGGCACGCGACGGGCCGCCCGGCGGGCGTTCCGGGAAGGTCGTGACCGCGGGACGCGATTCTGCCAGCGCACGCTCTTGCAGGGTTGCTGACCGACTGTAAAGGATCGTCAGACGAAACCATGCCGGCGGCGTTTGTCTGTCGATGTGCGCGAATCGCCGCGGCGAATGCCGGATTGCCGAGAGAGCGAGAACGAATCCGCGTTCGGTCGTGTCGGCCGGCATCTGTGTACCATCCTGCGAAGGACGCGGCGCATGACGAGACCAGATGTCACGGTCCCGCCCGATGCGCGGCGCGGCAGCGGTATCGCAACGAGGACGGGTATTCCATGCGAAGTTTCTTTGTCCGGTTCATTGCAATCGGCGTGTTGTTCCATTTGTACGTCGGGCTGCGGATCATTCCCGACGCCTTCGCGTCGCCGCTCGCGCGCACGATCGCGGCGCTCGTGCTGGCGAGCTTCGTCGTGCTGATCCCGGTCGGCATGTTCTCGCGCCGCTTCGACGAAGGCTGGGCCGCGACGCTGGCCGGCTGGGCCGGCTCGATCGCGATGGGTTTCTTCTCGTCGCTGCTGGTGCTGACGTTCCTGCGCGAGCTGGTGCTGCTCGGCGTCGTCGCATGGCGGCATCTGGGGCATGACGGCGCATGGAGCGGCGCGGCATCCGACACGGCGCTCGGCGTGCTGGCGGGCGCGGTGCTGGTGAGCGCGATCGGCTTCGTCGGCGCGCGCCGCACGGCGGCGGTCAAGCGCGTATCGATTCCGGTCGACGGGCTGCCGGCCGCGCTCGACGGGCTGACGATCGTACAACTGTCGGACATTCACGTCGGGCCGACGATCAAGCGCCCGTATATCGAGCGGATCGTGCGCGCGGTCAATGCGCTCGAGGCCGATCTCGTCGTCGTGACGGGCGACGTGGTCGACGGCTCGGTCAAGCGGCTGCGCGAGCACACGGCGCCGCTCGGCCGCATGCAGTCGCGGCACGGCAGCTTTCTCGTGACGGGCAACCACGAGTACTACGCCGGCGCGCACGCATGGATCGACGAGTTTCGGCGGATCGGGTTCACGGTGCTGCTCAACGAGCACGTGCTGATCGAGCACGACGGCGCGCGCGCGGTGCTCGCGGGCGTCACCGATTTCACGGCGGGCGGGTTCGATCCCGCGCATCGCAGCGACCCCGAGCAGGCGCTGGCGGGCGCGCCGCGCGACGTCGCGACGAGGATCCTGCTCGCGCACCAGCCGCGCAGCGCGGCGGCGGCGAGCCGCGCCGGTTTCACCGTGCAGCTGTCCGGCCATACGCACGGCGGCCAGTTCTTGCCGTGGCCGCCGTTCGTGCGCCTGCAGCAGCCCGTGGTCGGCGGGCTGAACCGGTTCGGCGCGATGTGGCTTTATACCAGCCGCGGCACCGGCTACTGGGGGCCGCCGAACCGCTTCGGCGTGCCGTCCGAAATCACGCTGATCCGGTTGGCGCGCGGCCGCTAGCGCGCGTCAGACGATGCGCGCGATATCGTCGAAATCGAAGCGCGGGCTGCGCGGGAACAGGCCCGCCGGGTCGCCGTAGCCGAGATTCACGAGGAAGTTGGTGCGGATCGCGGTGCCCGCGAAGAATTCGGCATCGACCTTCGCGGCGTCGAAGCCCGACATCGGGCCGGCGTCGAGGCCGAGCGCGCGCGCGGCGAGGATCAGGTACGCGCCCTGCAGCGACGAGTTGCGGAACGCGGTGGCCTCGATCAGCGCATCGTTGCCCGCGAACCAGCTGCGCGCGTCGGCATGCGGGAACAGGCGCGGCAGGTACTCGTGGAACGCGAAGTCCATGCCGACGATCACGGTGACGGGCGCGGCCATCGTCTTCGCGCGATTGCCTTCGGACAGCGCCGGTTTCAGGCGCGCCTTCGCTTCGGGCGACTTGACGAACACGAAGCGCGCGGGGCTCGCGTTCGCGGACGTCGGGCCGAATTTCGTCAGGTCGATCAGCCGGTGCAGCAGCGCATCGTCGACGGGTTTGTCCTGCCAGGCGTTGTGCGTGCGCGCGGTGAGGAACAACTGGTCGAGGGCGGAATCGGAGAGCGTCATGGTGGGTCCGGGAAGAAATCGGCCGGGTTGCGCCGGTCGGTATTGCGAAAGAAGGCCGCGCGCCGGATAAGGGCGCGCCGCGACACGGCGCGATGATAGCGTGGCGCGCGAAAACGCATCGGCTTCGCGATCGGCGATGCAAGCGCGCGGGCGTGTCGCGCGCCGGAATGACAGCGCATGGCGGCGCGCGTCGCTGTTGGCTACCATGCAGACATGGTTTGCCTGCATCGTTCATTTGCTGCCTGATCCCGACATGTCGACGCCCGATCTTTTCGCCGATTCACCCGTGCCCGACGTGGACTGGTACCCCGGCTGGCTCGCGCCGGCCGACGCCGATCGCGTGCTGGCCGCGCTGATCGACGAGGTCGCGTGGCGGCAGGACACGATCCGCACGCCGCGCGGCCGCATTCCGCTGCCGCGGCTCACCGCGTGGCAGGGCGAGCCCGACGCCGTCTACGTGTATTCGGGGATCCGCAACGTGCCCGCGCCATGGACGCCGGCCGTGCTCGACCTGAAGCGCGCGGTCGAGGCGACCTGCGGTGCGCGTTTCAACAGCGTGCTGCTCAATCGTTATCGCAACGGACAGGACAGTCTCGGCTGGCATGCGGACAACGAGCCGGAGCTCGGCGACGCGCCGGTGATCGCGTCGGTGAGCCTCGGCGCGATGCGCGTGTTCGACCTGCGTCATCGTGCGACCGGCGTCGTGCATGCGTACCGGCTGACGCATGGCAGCCTGCTGGTGATGCGTGGCCGCACGCAGGCCGAATGGCAGCATCGCGTGCCGAAGGCGCCCGCCGTGCAGGGCGAGCGGGTCAACCTGACGTTCCGGCGGGTGGTAGTGGCGGGGGCGGCCCGGTAGCTGCGGCGCTCGGCTCGGTCGCCCGGGGTCGCGACCCGTTTTTCAACCTATCCGGGCAATCGGTCGTCCATGCGGCACGTTGCCGCACAGGTGGTGTGCCGTGCTGCGGGAATCTGCCTGTGAGGCCCGTACCATATGGGTTTCAGCTGGATTTCATCGACCGCACGGTTCCGATAGGCAGGTGTAAGCCCTGATGGTGCGTCGCAACATTCCTTGACTAGACTGTCGAATGGCAGAAGCGCGCCGCGAGGCGGCGCATCTTTTCGACATGCCCGACGCGTTGCCGATGCGACGCGCAGGGCCGGAGCATAACCCGTGACCGTACTGGACTCATCCCTCGAACCCTCGCTGCACGTCTTCGAACAAGACGGCGGATGGCAATGGGCGCTGACGGTGAAGCGGGCGTCCGGCGTCGGTGTGAAAGTCGTCGCGTTCAGCACGGAAGGCTTTCGCGGCGAAGCCGACGCGTACGCCGCCGGCCAGCTCGCCCGTGCCGAGTTTGACGCCGCCGTGACGGCCTGACGCCGCGTCGCGCCGATTCCGTTCGCGGATCGGTGCGATCGTTCGTTTGCACGCGTTTTTCCTGTTCGTTTTCCCCTCCATCCGACTTGCCCGAATCGATCCGCGTGCGGCATCGCATGCGGAGCATTCTCGTCTGCACATCATTCGCCGCCAGCCACCACACCCGCAGACGTTCCGGTGGGCAGTCCTGTCTATGGCTGTTATCCTTTCGATCGCATCAGGCTATATGACAGTCCGGCTATCCGGCCGGGCGCACCGGGCCGTCGGCCGCCTGCGCCGGATCGTGTTGATCCGGTCCGGTCGAAAATCCATAATCAAGCATTGCGGGTCATTCGTGAACGCTTCCATTCCGTCCATGTGCACAGGATCAATTCAACGATGAGCGGCGCATCGAAACCGCCGGCGAAGCCGGCAAGCGCGCCGCGCGCGACAGCCGGCGGCGATGGCGGCCACGTCGACCACGACGCGTCGAAGCAGGGCGCGGGCGACGACGAATCGTCCGGCGGCGCGTCGTCGTATCTGGTGCCGGGCCTCGAACGCGGGCTGCGGATCCTCGCCGAATTCTCCGCGCGCGAGCCGGTGCTCGGCGCGCCCGAGCTGTCGAAGCGCATCGGCATCCCGCGCACGACCACCTTCCGCTTGCTGCAGACGCTCGAAGCACTCGGCTTTCTCGAGCGCGTGAACGGCGACCGCTATTTCCGGCTCGGCGTCGGCGTGCTGCGGCTCGGCTTCGAATATCTGAATTCGCTGGAGCTGACCGATCTCGGCACACCCGTGCTCGAACGGTTGCGCGATGCGTCGGGCCTGTCGACGCACCTGCTGATCCGCGACCAGCGCGATGTCGTGTTCGTCGCGAAGGCGCAGAGCAACACGTCGATGTTCGGTTCGGTGAAGGTGCACGTCGGCACGCGGCTGCCTGCGCACGCGACCGTGCACGGCCACGTGCTGATGGGCGACCTCACGCGTGACGCGCTGCGCCAGCTCTATCCGGAAAAGCGGCTCGAACAGTTCACCGAGCGCACGCCGGGCACCGTCGACGAGCTGTACGAGCGCGTGCGTCACTATGCGCGGCTCGGCTACGCGGTCAGCGAGGCCGCGTTCGAAAGCGGCATCTCGGCCGTGACCGCGCCCGTGCGCGATCATTCGGGCGCGATCGTCGCGGCGATCACCGCGACGGTGCCGCGCTCGGAGATCGGCGAGGCCGGCGAGAAGGAGCGGCTCGTCGAAGCGGTATGCGGCGCGGCGGTCGACCTGTCGCAGCGGCTGAACTACCGGCCGCTCGAAAGCGACCCGACGTTCGCGCACGCGCGCCATCGGGTCGCGATGTTCTGACCGGTCGAGCGAGCCGCGGCGCGCGGCTTTGCCCATGGCGAACGAAAAGAGCAGCCCGCGGGCTGCTCTTTTCGTTTCCGGCCTCGGGCGCATGCGCCCGTCGCCGTTCAGAACGAATGGTGGATGCCGGTCAGCACGATCACCTGGTTCGCGGTGCTCGACGTGCCGGCCGTGAAGAATGCGGCCTTCGCGCCGCCCGAACCGCGCTCAACCAGCACGTTCGCGTACAGCTGCGTGCGCTTGGACAGCGAATAGATGTCGCCGAGCTCGACCTGCGTCCAGCGGCGGCCGGCCAGCGTCGTGGTCGCCGCGCCGCCCGCGATCGTGTTGAACGCGCTGCTGCGGTAGTTCACGCCCGCGTCGTAGCTCTGGAACGTGTCGGAAAACCCGTTCGACTGCATCTTCGTGCGCGTGTAGAGGCCGTGCACGAGAACGTCGCCGAACTGGTAGGACGCGCCCGCGCCGATGTTCTCGACCTTGTTCGCGATGTAGCCGTTCGCGGTGTTCTGCCCCTGGAACGACGTGATGCCCGTCTGGCCGATCAGGATCGAGCGGTCGTGCTCGTTCGAGTAGACGGCCGACGCCTTGAACGGGCCGTTCGCATAGTTCAGCGCGACGCCGACCGACTTGCCGGTCGAGAAGTTCGTCGTGTTGCCGAGCGCCATCGTCGCGGCGGCCGAGAAGCCGGCGAAGCTCGGCGAACGGTACTTGACCGCGTTGTTGTACGGCACGTTGCCGGTCGCGGCGAGCCCGTCGATGTTGCCCGGGTGGAACGCATACCAGCTCATCGCGAGGTATGCGGTGCTGAGCGGGTCGAGATAGTCGAACGTCAGCGGCGTCTGGCGGCCGAGCGTCAGCGTGCCGTAGCGGTCCGAGCTGAGGCCGACGAACGCCGCGCGGTTCCAGATCGTGTTCGCGGTCGCGAACTGGCCGTTGTTCGTATAGAAGCCGTTTTCGAGCTGGAAGATCGCCGACAGGCCGTTGCCGAGGTCTTCCTTGCCTTTCAGGCCCCACCGATCGGGCTGCGTGTTGCCCTGGATCATCGCCCACTTCGCGTGGCCGCCGACGTTGTTCACATAGGCGACACCGGCATCCATGCTGCCGTACAGCGTTACGCTGCTCTGTGCCCAGGCGCCCGACACCGCGCCCATTCCGATGATTGCTGCTGCTACCGCGTGCTTGACCATTTGATCTCCTGACTCTCCAAACCTGATGAGAAACGTGCCGTGGCGGCGGGCGCGGGGACGGCCGGCCGTCGCGCTTTCTTCACCACCAGGCGGGCATCTTTATGTTCCATATAAGGAACAACGTACCTTTGATGGAATGAAGTATAGAGGCGTCGTGCGCCGGATCAAAAATAAATTTATCGGGCCGGATGGAGGTGAGGACGATCCGCACCACGGGTTGGGTAATCCTGAAAAACCGACTTAAATCCCCGCCAGTAAAGAAAAAATCACATCTGACGAGAGAGGGGCCGGCGATTGCCGACCCGGCGGTCAGTATTTTCCCTAGGACATGCAGCTTTTTGTTTTACTCGCGGAAAGTCGCTCCTATAATCACCATCCATAAACTGCTGTTCCGGGTATGGAACAAGCCCGGGGCGAACCGAGAGTCGATCAGAAGGAAGGGTGTGAGATGTCTGAACAATGGGTTTGCGCCGGGCACGCCGGCGCGCTGTCGGAAGACGCGCCGATCGAGTTCAAGCGGACCGACGGCGTCGAAATCGGGATCTACCGCGTCGGCGACGAGGTGTATGCGCTCGAGAACGTGTGTCCGCATGCGTACGCGCTGCTGACGCAGGGGTTCGTCGACGAAGGCACGGTCGAATGCCCGCTGCACGAGGCCGTGTTCGACATCAAGACGGGCGAATGCCTGAAGGGGCCGGGCGGGCGCGCGCTGAAGCAGTACGCGGTGCGACTTGCCGGCGAGGAAATCCAGATCAAGGTGGAATGACATGAAAGAAGCGACCGTCAACTTCAATCCCTTCCTGAAGCCGTGGGTGGCGCCGCAGCCGAACAACGTCGCCGGCAAGGGGCAGATCGAGATCCCCGGGCAGGTCGAGAACCAGGTCTGGCAGAACCGCAAGGCCGAGCCGACCCAGTACGAGAACGACCTCGGCGATGCGCTCGAACGCGTGTTCGAGAGTGGCGCGACCGAGCTGGACGACGTCGTCGCGGGCCTGAACCGCATCGGCTTCCGCGCGCCGGACGGCACGGCGTGGACACCCGAGCGCTTCCGCGCCGAAATGGCCGCGCTGGCGGAATGAGCGCGCGCGCCGCGTGACCGCCGACCTGACGACAACCGCATCCGGAGCACACTGATGACGTCCCCCGCACAACACGAAGTCCAACACGACCCGGTCCGCGACTATCTCGACCGCGGCATCAAGAACTACTGGTATCCCGTCGCCCCGAGCTGGCAGGTGTCGAACGCGCCCGTCGGCCTCACGCGCCTGTCCGAGCAGATCGTGCTGTGGCGCGATCACGAGGGCAAGGTCCACGCGCTGGAAGATCGCTGCCCGCACCGCGGCGCGCGCCTGTCGCTCGGCTGGAACCTCGGCGGCAGCATCGCCTGCTGGTATCACGGCATCGAAGTCGACGGCGGCGGCACGGTCAACCGTGTGCCGGCCGTATCGAACTGTCCGCTCGAAGGCACGACGTGCGTGAAGTCCTATCCGGTCGAAGAGAAGGCCGGCGCGATCTTCCTGTGGTTCGGCGACGAAGCGCACGGCAAGCCGGCGCCGCTGAACCTGCCGGAAGAACTGGTCGCCGACGAATACGGCCACTTCCTGTGCGTGTCGAACTGGAAGTGCAATTACCAGTACGCGATCGACAACGTGATGGACCCGATGCACGGCGCGTACCTGCACGCGACGTCGCACTCGATGGCCGAAGGCGACAAGCAGGCCGACATGCGCGTGCGCAAGACGGAAACGGGCCTGATGTTCGAGAAGATCGGCCAGCGCGACGTTAACTTCGACTGGGTCGAGCTCGGTGAAACCGGCTGCCTGTGGATGCGCCTCGCGATTCCGTACAAGCAGAAGTTCGGCCCGGGCGGCAACTTCGGGATCATCGGCTTCGCGACGCCGGTCGACGGCGACAACTGCCAGGTCTACTTCTGGCGTACCCGCAAGGTCAGCGGCTGGCAGCGCGACGTGTGGCGCTTCATGTACCGCAACCGCCTCGAGGGCCTGCACTGGGACGTGCTCGAGCAGGACCGCTATGTCCTCGAAAGCCTCGCGCCGCACGCGCGCGATCACGAATACCTGTACCAGCACGACGTCGGCATCACGCGCGTGCGCCGGATGCTGCGCCAGCGCGCGCAGGAACACCTGTCCGCGCTCGACGCGCACCGCGCGGCGCACGCCGCATCGGAGCCCGCGAATGGCTGAGTTCGCACCGGTCGTGTCGCTGCCGGGGCGCCGCGTGCTCGTCACGGGCGGCGCGCGCGGTCTCGGCGCCGCGTTCGTGACGGCGCTGGTCGCGGCGGGCGCGCAGGTCGCATTCGGCGACGTGCTCGTCGAAGAGGGTCGCGCGCTGGCCGCGCAGCTCGCGCAAGCCGGCCACACCGCGCACTTCTTCGCGCTCGACCTGGCCGATCCGGCGAGCGTCACGGCTTTCGTCGCGCAGGGCGCGGCGGCGCTCGGCGGCGTCGATGCGCTGATCAACAACGCGGCGCTCACGAACTCGGGCGGCAAGCTGTCGACGGAACTCGACGTGTCGACCTGGGATGCCGTGATGAACGTGAACGTGCGTGGCGTCTGGCTCGTCAGCAATGCGGCGCTGCCGTACCTCGCGCAGTCGGGCCGCGGCGCGATCGTGAACCTCGCATCGGACACCGCGCTGTGGGGCGCGCCGAAGCTGCTCGCGTACGTCGCGAGCAAGGGCGCCGTGATCGCGATGACGCATGCGCAGGCACGCGAGTTCGGCGCGCACGGCGTGACGGTCAACGCGATCGCGCCGGGGCTCACCGAAGTCGAGGCGACGGCCTACGTGCCGGCCGAGCGCCACGCGTTCTACATGCAGGGCCGCGCGCTGACGCGCGCGCAGGTGCCCGACGACGTGACGGGCCCCGTGCTGTTCCTGCTGTCGGACGGCGCGCGCTTCGTGACGGGTCAACTGCTGCCGGTGAACGGCGGCTTCGTAATGAACTGAATTGAAGTTTTTACTCTGAATGAAGGAGAGGACGATGGCGGACGCAGATCTCGAACGCAAGTCGTGGGACCAGCCGGAAGACGCAAGCTTCGGCGACTGGATGGAAGGGCGCGTCGCGCGCTATGCGACGCGGCGCTACGACTGGGATGCGCTGAAGTTCCAGGCCGACTACGACCCGAAGTACCGCCGTGCGCAGATGCGCTACGTCGGCACGGGCGGCACGGGCGTCGCGAAGGACGTCAACACGGTGCCGGCCGGCAACTTCACGTTCTCGACGATGGTCATCCCGGCCGGCAACATCGGCCCCAGCCACATCCACACCGACGTCGAGGAAATCTTCTTCGTGCTGCGCGGCAAGATGAAGGTGATCTGCGAGCGCGACGGCGAGACCTGGGAAGCGATCCTCGGCGAGCGCGACCTGATCTCGGTGCCGCCGGGCGTGTATCGCACGGAAATCAACATCGGTGAGGAAGACGCGCTGATGTGCGTGATGCTCGGATCGCCGAAGCCCATCACGCCGACGTATCCGCCGGATTCGCCGCTCGCGAAGATCAAGCGCTGAGACGAGGCGGAGCACGCAATGAGTGTCATCGACAAACGTGAACGCGACCGCAGCGCGGCGTTCGCCGCGCTGCTCGGGCAGTTTCCCGAACAGCGCTGCGCGGCCGGCGCGGCGGGCACGATCGGCTACCGTGAGGCTGGCGCAGGCGAGGCCGGCGCGCAGCATGCGGGCCGCGCGCTGCCCGTCGTGCTGCTGCACGGGATCGGCTCGGGCGCCGCATCATGGGTGCGCCAGCTCGACACGCTCGGCGCGTCGCGCCGCGTGCTCGCGTGGGATGCGCCCGGCTACGGCGTGTCGACCCCCGTGCACGGCGCGTCGCCGGCGTCCGCCGATTACGCGGCGTCGCTGAACGCGTGGCTCGAGGCACTCGGCATCGAACGCTGCGTGCTGGTCGGGCATTCGCTCGGCGCGATCATCGCGGGCGGATTGGCCCGCGTGATGCCCGCGCGAATCGCCGGCCTGCTGCTGATCTCGCCCGCAGGCGGCTACGGCAGCGCGCCCGCGGAAACGCGCGACACGCGTCGCGATGCACGCCTTGCGATGCTCGAGGAACTCGGCCCGGCCGGGCTTGCCGAGCAGCGCAGCGGCAACATGCTGTCGGGTTTTGCGAGCGAGGATGCGCGTGCATGGGTGCGCTGGAACATGGCGCGCATCGTGCCGGCCGGCTATGCGCAGGCCACGCATCTGCTCGCGAACGCCGATCTCGCGTCCGATCTCGCCGGCTTTCGCGGCCGCACGGCGGTGGCGGTCGGCGCGAACGACGCGATCACGCCACCCGCTGCGTGCGAGCGCATCGCCGCGGCCGCGCACGTCGGGCTGCAGGTGATTCCGCAGGCCGGTCATGCGGGTTACGTGGAAGCGCCGGCGGTGTACTCGTCGCTGATCGATACGTTCTGTCGTCAATGCGATCGTCAACGGGGGCTGGAATGAGCGAACCGTTGCAACAACAACAGGATGCGGACACCGCGAAGTCCGAGGCCAACTACGTGGTGCCGGGCCTCGAACGCGGTTTGCGGATTCTCGCCGAATTCTCGCCGCGCGAGCCGGTGCTCGGTGCGCCGGAATTGTCCAAGCGCCTCGGCATTCCGCGCACGACGGTGTTCCGTCTGCTGCAGACGCTCGAATCGCTCGGCTTTCTCGAGCGCGCGGACAAGGATCGCAACTACAAGCTCGGCATCGCCGTGCTGCGGCTCGGCTTCGAATACCTGAGCTCGCTCGAGCTGACCGATCTCGGCCTGCCGGTGATCGAGAGCCTGCGCGATGCGACCGGCTTCACGACGCACATCGTGATCCGCGACGGCCGCGACGTGGTGTTCGTCGCGAAGGCGCAGAGCCAGTCGCCGGTGTTCAGCTCGATTCGCGTGAACGTCGGCACGCGGCTGCCCGCGCATGCGACGACCCACGGCCATGTGCTGATGGGCGACCTGTCGCTGAAGGAGTTGCGTGCGCTGTATCCGGAAGGCACGCTGAACCGGATGACGGGCGCGACGCCGGAATCGGTCGACGCGTTGTACGAAGTGATCCGCGAAGATGCGCTGCGCGGCTACGGCGTCAGCAATTCGTCGTTCGAGCGTGGTATCTCGGTGGTCACGGCACCGGTGCGCAATGACACGCAGAGGATCGTCGCGTGCATCACGGTGACGGTGCCGCGGCCGGAGATCGATGCGGCGCTGATCGCCGACGGGCTGATCGACAAGGTGCAGCGCGCGGCGGCGGAACTGTCGCGGCGGCTCAATTACCGCTCGGACGACGAGCACACGTTTCTCAAAGCTTTAGGACTGCGATGATTCAGATCGATCTGACCGGGCAGGTGGCGGTGGTGACGGGCGGTTCGTCCGGCATCGGCCTCGCGACTGCCGAACGGTTCCTGCAGGCCGGCGCGTCGGTCGCGATTTGCGGCCGCGACGGTGAACGTCTCGCACGCGCCGAAGCGATGCTCGGCGAGAAATATCCGGGCGCGCAACTGCTCGCGGTGCGCTGCAACGTGCTCGACGAAGCCGACGTGGCCGCGTTCGCGCAAGCCGTGTCCGACCGCTTCGGCCGCGCCGACATGCTCGTCAACAACGCGGGCCAGGGCCGTGTGTCGACCTTCGCCGACACGACCGACGACGCATGGCGCGACGAGCTCGAACTGAAGTACTTCAGCATCATCCGCCCGACGCGCGCGTTCCTGCCGCTGCTGCGCGACGCGCAGGCGCCGACGATCACCTGCGTGAACTCGCTGCTCGCGCTGCAGCCGGAGCCGCACATGGTCGCGACGTCGTCGGCGCGTGCGGGCGTGCTGAGCCTCGTGAAGTCGCTCGCGACCGAGCTGGCACCGCAGCGCATCCGCGTGAACTCGATCCTGATCGGCATCGTCGAGTCGGGTCAGTGGCGCCGCCGCCACGAAGCGCAGGCGCAGGCCGGCGAAAGCTGGGAGGACTGGACGGGCGCGCTCGCCCGCAAGAAGAACATTCCGCTGAACCGCTTCGGCAAGCCCGACGAGGCAGCCTGGGCACTTTTTTATCTCGCAACGCATCTGTCGTCCTATACGACGGGCAGCCATATCGACGTTTCTGGAGGCTTTGCACGCCATGTCTAAAAAAACCACGGTTGGCGAGCTGATTGCCGCCTTTCTCGAGCAGTGCGACGTCAAAACCGCATTCGGTGTCATCTCGATCCACAACATGCCGATCCTCGACGCGATCAACTCGCGCGGCAACATCCGGTATGTCGGCGCGCGCGGTGAAGCGGGCGCGGTGAACATGGCCGACGGCCTGGCCCGCGTGTCGGGCGGCCTCGGCGTCGCGTTCACGAGTACGGGCACGGCGGCGGGCAATGCGGCCGGCGCGATGGTCGAGGCGCTGACGGCCGGCACCGCGCTGCTGCACATCACGGGGCAGATCGAGACGCCGTACCTCGATCAGGATCTGGCGTACATCCACGAAGCGCCGGACCAGCTCACGATGCTCGACGCGATCTCGAAGGCCGCGTTCCGCGTGCGCACGGTCGAAACCGTGCTGCCGACGATTCGCGAAGCAGTGCGCATCGCGCAAACCGCGCCGACGGGCCCCGTGTCGGTCGAGATTCCGATCGACATCCAGGCTGCCGAAATCGAATGGCCGGAAGACCTCGCGCCGGCACACGTCGCGGTGCGCGAGCACGACGACGCACGCGTCGCGAAGCTCGCCGACGCGCTGGCGGCCAAGCGCCGTCCGCTGCTGTGGCTCGGCGGCGGCGCGCGCCACGCGCGTGCGGAAGTCGAACGCCTGGTGAAGCTCGGCTTCGGCGTCGTGACGAGCGTGCAGGGCCGCGGCGTGCTGCCCGAAGATCATCCGGCGACGCTCGGCGCGTTCAACGTGCATGCGTCCGTCGAAGCGTTCTACAAGACCTGCGACGCGCTCGTCGTGGTCGGTTCGCGCCTGCGCGGCAACGAGACGCTGAAGTACAAGCTCGCGCTGCCGCAACCGCTGTTCCGCGTCGACGCCGACGCGCTCGCCGACAACCGCGGCTATCGCAACGAGCTGTTCGTGCACGGCGATTCGAAGCGCGTGCTGGCCGAGCTGGCCGATCGCCTCGAAGGCCGCCTGTCCGTCGATCCGCGGTTCGCGGCCGATCTCGCGGCGGCGCGCGAGCAGGCGGTCGCCAGCGTGGCCGAAGGCCTCGGCCCGTACAAGAAGCTGGTCGACACGCTGCAGGGTGCGGTGGGCCGCGACTACAACTGGGTGCGCGACGTGACGATCTCGAACAGCACGTGGGGCAACCGCCTGCTGAAGATCTTCGAACCGCGCGCGGGCGTGCATGCGCTCGGCGGCGGCATCGGCCAGGGCATCCAGATGGGCATCGGCGCGGCGCTGGCCGGCTCGGCGGCGAAGACGGTCTGCCTGGTCGGCGACGGCGGCCTGATGGTCAACGTCGGCGAGCTCGTGACGGCCGTGCAGGAAAACGCGAACGTGATGATCGTGCTGATGAACGACCAGTGCTACGGCGTGATCCGCAACATCCAGGACGCGCACTACGGTGGCCGCCGCTGCTTCGTGCAGCTGCACCAGCCCGATTTCGCGCAGTTCTGCGCGAGCTTCGGCCTCACGCACTACCGGATCACGTCGCTCGACCAGGCGGAAGCGATCGTGCGCGAAGGGATCGCGAAGGAAGGGCCGGTGATGGTCGAAGTCGACATGCTGTCGGTCGGCTCGTTCGCGTCGAACTTCGCGGGCCCGCCGGTGAAGAAGGAAGCGCCGACGGAGCGCCAATATGCATAACGGCCGGGGACACGGGCATGCGCCGGTCGACGTCGCGATGATCGGCTTCGGCGCGATCGGTGCCGCCGTGTATCACGCGGTCGAGCACGATGCGTCGTTGCGCGTCGCGCACGTGATCGTGCCCGAGCACCAGCGCGATGCGGTGCAGCGTGCGCTCGGCGGCGCGGTGGAGGTCGTGTCGTCGGTCGACGCGCTGGCCCGCCGCCCCGAGTTCGCGCTCGAATGCGCGGGTCACAGCGCGCTCGTCGATCACGTCGTGCCGCTGCTGAAGGCCGGCACCGACTGCGCGGTCGCATCGATCGGCGCGTTGTCCGATCTCGCGCTGCTCGACGTGCTGTCGCAGGCCGCCGACGAGGGCGACGCGACGCTGACGCTGCTGTCCGGCGCGATCGGCGGAATCGACGCGCTGGCATCGGCGAAGCAGGGCGGCCTCGACGAGGTGCTGTACGTCGGCCGCAAGCCGCCGCTCGGCTGGCTCGGCACGCCTGCGGAGGAACGCTGCGACCTGCGTGCGATGACCGAAGAGAAGGTGATCTTCGACGGCACCGCACGCGACGCCGCGCGGCTGTATCCGAAGAACGCGAACGTCGCGGCGACGGTTGCGCTCGCGGGGCTCGGCCTCGACGCGACGCGCGTGCGCCTGATCGCCGATCCGGCGGTCGCGCGCAACGTGCACCGCATCACCGCACGCGGCGCATTCGGCGAGATGTCGCTCGAAATGAGCGGCAAGCCGTTGCCCGACAACCCGAAGACGTCCGCGCTGACCGCGTACTGCGCGATTCGCGCGCTGCGCAACCGCGCGGCGCGGTGCGTGATCTGAGCGGACAACCCGGCCGATCCGGCCATTCGGGCCATTGAACGGCCGCCTGCGCCACGGCGCGGGCAGCCGCGCAGAGACAGATTTGTGGGACTTGTGACATGACTCCATTCGATACGAGCCTCGTACCCAACGGCGACATCCTGATCGGCGGCGAGTGGCGGCGCGGCCGCGGCGCACCTTACGCGAGCATCTATCCGGCCGACCAGTCGCTGAACATGGAGGTCTCGACGGCGGACGCGCAAGACGCGGCCGAAGCCGTCGCGGCCGCCGACGCGGCGTGGCGTCGCGCCGACTGGGCCGGCCTCAAGCCGCACCAGCGCGCGCTGGTGCTGTACCGGATCGCCGACCTGATCATGCAGCGTCACGAGGCGCTCGCGAACCTGCAGCGCCGCGACAACGGCAAGCCGATCGGCGAGACGCGCGTGCTGGTGGCGAGCGCGGCCAACACGTTCCGCTATTTCGCGGCCTGCCTGGAAACGCTCGACGAGGAACTGACGCCGTCGCGCGGCGATTACCTGACGATGAGCGTGCACGAGCCGATCGGCGTGATCGCGGCGATCACGCCGTGGAATTCGCCGATTGCATCCGACGCGCAGAAGCTGGCTCCGGCGCTCGCCGGCGGCAACGCGGTGGTGCTCAAGCCGGCCGAGGTCACGCCGCTCGTGTCGCTCGCGCTGGCCCGCATCTGCGAGGAAGCCGGCGTGCCGAAGGGCGTGCTGAGCGTGCTGCCGGGCAAGGGCTCGGTGATCGGCGACGTGCTGGTGCGTCATCCGCTCGTGAAGAAGGTGTCGTTTACCGGCGGCACCGAGGTGGGCCGCGGCATCGCGCGCATCGCGGCGGAAAAGCTGATGCCCGTGTCGCTGGAACTCGGCGGCAAGTCGCCGACGATCGTGTTCGACGACGCGGATCTCGATCACGCGGTCAACGGCGTGCTGTACGGCATCTTCAGCTCGTCGGGCGAGGCGTGCATCGCGGGTTCGCGCCTGTTCGTGCAGCGCGCGGTGTACGGCGAATTCATGCAGCGGCTGGTGGCCGGCGCACGCAAGCTGCGCGTCGGCGACCCGACGCGGCCCGACACGCAGATGGGCCCGCTGATCACCGCGAAGCATCGCGAATCGGTGGAGCGCTACGTCGCGCTCGGGCTGGAGGAAGGCGGCCGCCTGCTGTGCGGCGGCGAGCGGCCGTCGGGCGACGGGCGCGAGGACGGCTTCTTCTATCAGCCGACGATTCTCGAAGGCTTGTCGAACAGCGCGCGCATCTGCCAGGAAGAAATCTTCGGGCCGGTGCTGGTGGCGATGCCGTTCGACGACGAAGCGTCGCTGATCGCGCAGGCCAACGACAGCGTGTTCGGCCTCGCCGCGGGCATCTGGACGCGCGACTACAAGCGCGCATGGCGCATCGCGCGCGCGCTCGAGACGGGCACCGTCTGGATCAACACGTACAAGCTGTTTTCGATCTCCACGCCGTTCTCGGGCTGGAAGGAGAGCGGGATGGGCCGCGAGAAGGGCCGTCTCGGCATCCGCGAGTACATGCAGCAGAAGAGCCTCTACTGGGGCTTGAACGACGCGCCGCTGCCGTGGGCGAACTGAGCGAAGGGGAATGACGCAATGAGCATCTTGGGTATCGAGCAGATCACGTACGGTGTCGACGACCTCGCGACGTGCCGGCGCTTTTTCGCCGACTGGGGCTTGAAGGAAGTCGCGCACGACGACACGCGCGCACGCTTCGAGACGATGAACGGCTGCACCGTGCTGGTCGTCAAGGCCGACGATCCGTCGCTGCCGCCCGCGTTCGAGGCGGGCCCGACGCTGCGTGAAGTCACGTGGGGCGTCGCGACGCAGCAGGAAGTCGATGCGCTGCGCACGAAGCTGGCCGGCCAGCCCGGCTATTACGCGCAGGACGATGCGGTCGGCTGCATCGATCCGAACGGGATGGCGATCCGCATCGAGGTGACGCGCAAGCGCGCACTCGACATTACCGGTTCGCCGTCGAACGTGTGGGGCCGGACGATGCGGGTCGACCAGCCGAGCCCGATCTATGCGCGCGCGGAGCCGGTCGAGGTCGGGCACGTGGTGTTCTTCACGAACTGCCTCGACGCGCAGGAGACGTTCTATCACGAACTGCTCGGCTTCGAGACGTCGGATCGCTATCCGGGCCGCGGCGCGTTCATGCGCTGCGCACCGCACGGTGGCCACCACGACCTGTTCCTGCTCGCGCTGCCGAACGGTAAACGCGGCCTGAACCACGTCGCATTTACCGTGCGCGACATCCACGAAGTGTTCGGCGGCGGCATGCACATCGACCGCTGCGGCTGGGAAACGCAACTCGGCCCGGGTCGTCACCCGGTGTCGTCCGCGTATTTCTGGTACTTCCAGAACCCGGCCGGCGCACTGATCGAGTACTACGCGGACGAGGACGTGCTGACGCCCGAGTGGCAGCCGCGCGAATTCGAACCGGGCCCGACCGTGTTCGCCGAATGGGCCGTCGACGGCGGCCTCGACGGCAACACGCGCCGGCAGAAGAACGCGAAGGCGCCGGAAGGCAAGTTCATGACGGAGCGCAAATCGTGAACGAAGCAAACACGCAGGAATCGGCCGCGCCGGGCACGGTCGTCGTGATCGGCGGCGGCCAGGCTGCCGGCTGGGTGCTGAAGACGCTGCGCGCGGAAGGGTTCGCCGGCCGCCTCGTGATGATCGCCGACGAGCCGCACCTGCCGTACGAGCGTCCGCCGCTGTCGAAGGCCGTGCTGGCCGGCGACGCCGACATCGAAACGGTGCGCGTCGTGCGCCCGGACGAATTCGACGCGCTGAACGTCGAGGCGTGGCAGCCGGAACGCGCGGCGTCGATCGACCGCGCGCGCCGCGTGGTGACGACCGAAAGCGGCCGCGAGATCGAATACGACCGTCTCGTGATCGCGACCGGTGGCACGTCGCGCCGCTTGCCGGATGCGATCGTGAGGACGCCGAACCTGCATTACCTGCGCACGCTCGACGAAGCGGCCGCGCTCGGCGAGAAGCTGCGTGCGAGCCAACGTGTGCTCGTGATCGGCGGCGGCTGGATCGGCCTCGAGGTCGCGGCGACCGCGCGCAAGCTCGGCGTCGAAGCGGTCGTCGTCGAAGGCGCGCCGCGGCTGTGCGGCCGATCGGTGCCGCAGATCGTGTCGGACTTCCTGCTCGACCTGCACCGTACGAACGGTGTCGACGTGCGGCTCGGCGCGGCGCTCGCATCGCTCGACGCGCAGCCGGACGATGCATCGAAGGTGCGCGCGACGCTCGCCGACGGCACGACGATCGACGCCGATTTCGCGGTGGCCGGCATCGGCCTCGCGCTGAACGCGACGCTGGCGAGCGACGCGGGGCTGGCGATCGACGACGGCATCGTGGTCGACGAATTCGGTGCGACCAGCGACCCGGCGATCTTCGCGTGTGGTGACGTCGCGAACCATCACAACGGCTGGCTGAAGCGGCGCGTGCGGCTCGAATCGTGGGCGAACGCGCAGAACCAGGCGATCGCGGCCGCGAAGGCCGTGCTCGGCGTGCGTGCGCCGTATGCGGAAATTCCGTGGTTCTGGTCCGATCAGTACGACGTGAACCTGCAGATCCTCGGCGATCTGCCGGCCGATGCGCAGCTCGTCGTGCGCGGCGATCTCGCCGCGCGCCGCGCGACGCTGTTTTTCCTTGGCGACGGGCATGTGAGAGGTGTCATCGCCATCAACAACGCACGCGAGCTGAAGCTCGCGCGCAAGTGGATGAACCAGGGCCGGGCAGTGGACACGGAAGCCCTGGCGGACACGACCAAAGCGCTTGCCTGACCGGCCAAGACCGCCACAAGATCCAGGAGACACCCCGCATGAGCACTTTCGACAACGTCGTGGCCGGCAGGGCCACGATGGAAGCTGCCGCCTCCACGCCCGGCGCGATCATCGCGCGGCTCGAGCGGCTTCCGGCCAACGCGATGCAGATCCGCGCGCGCGTGCTGATCGGCACCGCGACGTTCTTCGACGGCTTCGACGTGATCACGATCGCGGCGACGCTGCCGCTGCTGATTCACAAGTGGGGGCTGTCGCCGACGCAGATCGGCATGCTGATCGCGTCCGGCGCGATCGGCCAGCTGATCGGCGCATTCCTGTTTCCCGCGCTCGCGGAGAAGCATGGCCGCGTGAAGGCGATCGCATGGAGTTCCGCCGTGATCGGCATCACCAGCATCGCGTGCGGCTTCGCGCCGACGTTCGAGGTGTTCGTGCTGCTGCGAATCCTGCAGGGGATCGGTCTCGGCGGCGAACTGCCGGTCGCGGCCACCTACATCAACGAGATCACGCGCGCACACGGCCGCGGCCGTTTCGTGCTGTTGTATGAAATCGTGTTCCCGATCGGCCTCTTGGTGTCGATGGCGCTCGGCGCGTGGCTCGTGCCGCGGTTCGGCTGGGAAATCATGTACTTCGTCGGCGGGCTGCCGCTGATCCTCGCGCTGGTGCTCACGCATCTCGTGCCGGAATCGCCGCGCTGGCTCGCGTCGCGCGGGCGGCTCCCGGAAGCCGGGCGCGCGGTCGGCGTGTTCGAAGCGTCGGTGCGCGGTGAGCTGCCGCCGGTCACGCAGGTGGCCGCGTACGACGAGATGGTCCGCCAGCACCCGAAGCGCCGGATGAGCGACCTGTTCAGCGCCGCGTATCGCAAGCGCACGCTCGCGGTGGCGACGCTGTGGGCGACCTGCGGGTTCATCCAGTACGGGCTGTCCACGTGGCTGCCGACGATCTACAAGAACTTCTATCACGCGCCGCTGCAGCTCGCGCTGAATCTCGCGGTGATCGGTTCGGTGATGGGCGTGCTCGGTTCGCTCGCGTCCGCGCTGCTGGTCGACAAGCTCGGCCGCAAGCCGGTGATCGTCTGGTCGTTCGTGCTGTGCGCGCTGTCGCTGGCGCTCGCGGGCTTCTATCACGCGTCGTCGGTGTACGTCGTCGCGATCTTCTGCTCGCTGTCGCTGGGGCTGATGGCATCGGGCTTCATCACCGCATACGTCTATACGCCGGAACAGTATCCGACGAGCATTCGCGCGTCGGGCTGCGGGCTCGGCAGCGCGTGGCTGAAGATCGCGTCGTTCGCGGCGCCGATGATCGTGCCGCACGCGATCATCGGCGGCAATCTCGGGCCGGCGTTCTACCTGATCGGCATCGTGCCGCTGATCGCGGCCGTGACCGTTCATCTCGTCGGGATCGAGACGAAGGGGAAGGTGCTCGAAGCGCTGGAAGCATAAGCGCGGTTGGCCGTAACGGTTGACGTGGAAGGCCCGGACGATGTCGAGGTGCTCCCGGATGTCTACGTATGCGGGCCGCCGCCACTCGTCGAGGGCGCGCGGGAAGTGGCCGTCGCCGCCGGTACCCCGGATGCGCAGTTCGCGAGCGAGCGGTTCACGGCGTGAGGCGAGCGCCGCGCGTTGCGGAGACGCGGGCGCGGCGTTTCGTCTGGCAAGGGACTTGCCGGATTGCCCGGCCGAACGTACGCTTTGTCGGAACCCAGGCCCACCAGCAGGTTATCGACCATGCAAGCCCATCCTTTGCGCCTTTCCCCCGGCGACGATCTGCGCGCGTCGATCGAGCAGGCGTTGCGTCGGCTCGACGCACGAGCGGCATTCGTGATCCAGGGGATCGGCAGCCTGACCGTCGCGCAATTGCGCTTTGCCGGGGTCGACGCACCGACCGAGCTGCGCGGCGACCTCGAGATCCTGACGCTGGCCGGTTCGGTCTCGCCGGACGGCGCGCATCTGCATATGTCGGTGTCCGACGCACACGGCCGTGTGTCGGGCGGGCACGTCGCGAGCGGCTGCGTGGTGCGCACGACCGCGGAGATCCTGCTCGTGCTGTTGCCCGCGCATCGTTTCTCCCGTGAACCCGACGCAGGCACCGGGTTCAACGAGCTGGTGATTCATCCGGACGCACGCTGATCGCGCGCACTGCCTGCGGCGCATGATCGGTGCGTCGATTCAGCGAACCGCGTTGCCGAGCACATGGCGCCGGCAATGTTCGAGATACGCCTCTTCATGTGCGGCCATCAGTTCGATGATGCTTCGCCACAGCCAGGAAGGCGCGTCGACGGTCTTCGGACGCTGGCGACGCAACTCGGCGCGCCACGCGCGTTGCGTCGTGCCGTCCATCTGCGCGGCATGCGCGCGACCAACCACCAGAGCAAGGTACCGTGCGGCTTCGACCGCATCGGCCTCCGACAGTCGTTCCGCTTCCAGTTTCAGATCCTGCGGCATCAGTTCGCGAATGATGACGGAGCGCCCGTCGAGGCGCGCGGCGCACATCCGGCTTCCCAGCATCGGCGACACGTGCCGCGCGCCTTCGAGCACCCGTTGTGCAGCGTCGCGCGGCATGCGCACGCCGGGATACTTCGGCGCCTTGGCGAGCGCGGCCTCCTTGATGTCGACCAGGCAGGGCGGATGGCCTGCAGAACATGCGTCGTCGATATCGAGCATGACCGCGAAGCGGAGCCGTCCGAGCGAGCTGCAACCCTTTACCCAATAGGCGGCGTCGAGCACCTTCATTCGGGCGTCGCCATGTGCCGCGCGGCTCAGTGCAGCGCTGATCGGGGAAACCGGTGCGGATTCGAACAGTGAATGAATGGCGCTCCGCTCCCGTTCCGACAGCGGCCAGAAGCGCTTGCCGAGCGGAATGTGCGGCGTGACGTCCCTGAACGTCTGCCGGTCGAGTTTTCGCCACGAGCGGTGCAGCGCCGTCTTCATCGCGATCTTCACCGCGGTCGGCCGTTGCATGTGGCCGGCTTCGTCGCGGTGCCGGCTGTCGAACGCCAGTTCGTATCCGTTGATGAGCGCCTCGATCATCCGCCACGTGATGATGCCCGGCAGATCGGAGCTGCGCGCGGCGGTGGCGAGCGAGAACCCCAGACGCAGCACATCGTGAACGGGATTGCCGATCACGGTCTGGTCGAGATCGCGGATCTGCACGGCGACCTCGCCCGTCCTCGCCGCGACGGGCCCCAGATTGCCGAGATGGCAGTCGCCGCCGATCCATACCGCGGGGCCGTCGGGCAAGGTCCCGGATCGATGGTCCGCCAGCCATGCATAGAAGCGCTCGGCGCTGCCGCGCGTGTAGGTGTGTATCGAGCGCGCCATCTTGCGGCTGCGGAGGTTCGCGAGAATGTGCACGCGCTGGTCGCTGGCGGGCAGCCGTGCCGATCCTGCGGTTTTCCTGGCCACGATGCGTCCTCCTTCCATCCCGCGGCATGCGTGCCCGGTTTGCATGCGGCAGTGCGATGCCGGTCTATCCGGCGATGTGCGGCGCCGGCAGGGTGGGTTCAACCCGGCACAAGCACGCCTATCGCGGCGATCGCCATTGCGAGCGTCGCGAGCCAGCCGCCCCATGCCAGCGCGCCTGTGACGGCGAACTTGCCCATGATGCGCCGGCTGCCGGCCATCGACATCATCACGACCATGATCGGGGCGGCGGTCACGCCGTTGATGACCGCACTCCAGTAGAGCGCGCGGATCGGGTCGAAGTGCATGAACGTGATCGCCACGCCGCCGATGATCGCCAATGCGATGACCGCGTAGAACTCGGGCGCGACACCGAGCCGCAGCGCGAGGCTGTTGCGCCAGCGGAACGTGCCGGCGGCCGCATAGGCAGCCGATCCCGCGAGAACCGGCAGCGCCAGCAGGCCGGTGCCGATGATCCCGAGCGCGAACAAGACATAGGCGAAGTGCCCGGCGACGGGCTCGAGCGCCCGTGCGGCGTCGGCCGACGTCTTCACGTCGATGTGATGCAGGTTGAGTGTAGCCGCCGCGGTCAGCGTGATGAAGAACGCGATGACGTTCGATACGCCCATGCCGACCCAGGTATCGAAGCTGATTCGGCGCAATTGCACGGGTGCCTGATGCGGCACGTGTCGCAGTGGCCCCTGGTTCGGCACCGCTCGCAGCTCTTCGACTTCCTGCGACGCCTGCCAGAAGAACAGATACGGACTGATCGTGGTGCCGAGCACGGCAATGACCGTGGTCAGGTAAGCGGCGGTGAACTGGATATGCGGCCGCGCGATCGCTCGCCCGACCTCGCCCCACCGGACGGGCACGATCAGCGCCACCGCGACATACGCGAGCAGGACCAGCGCGATCCATTTGAGCAGGCGCGCGTAGCGGTCGTACGGCACGAAGATCTGCAGCACGGCCGACACGCCGCCCAGGCAGACGACATAGAGTTCTTGCGGACCGCGCAGCAGCAAGCCGACCGCCGCGCCCATTGCCGACAGGTCGGCAGCGATGTTGATCACGTTCGCGACGATCAGCAGCACGACGGTCGCATAGAGCAGCCATGGCGGATAGTGCGTGCGCATGTTCGATGCGAGGCCCTTGCCCGTCACGCGGCCGATGCGCGCGCTGACCAGCTGGATGGCCGTCATCAGCGGGTAGGTCAGCAACATCACCCAGAGCAGTTCGAATCCGAACTGCGCACCGGCCTGTGAGTACGTGCCGATGCCGGACGGGTCGTCGTCGGCGGCGCCGGTAACCAGGCCGGGGCCGAGGCGGCGGAGCCAGGGTGTCGCCGGCTGATGAGGTTGCGCCGGATCGAGGGACTCGTTGTCGTTCATGTTGGCGGCCCGTGGAGAGAGGGCAATCGAGCCGCAATCGGTGTGCCCGGCGGCCGGTTGGGTCGGCATCGACCGGACGATGCGTTTCCACCGCGCGGCGCAGCAGAAGGCCGCCTCGGGTGGCGCGTGGGAAGCGGGGGTATGGAAGGGCACGCACGGCGCGCCCGTGAATGAGCGCGACTGGCCCGGGGTAGCGATGGACGTTGCCAGCGCCATGACGAGAACGTGCTTGACGGGTTCTGGCGACTGCTCGTCGGTCGCGCCGAGCGTTGGCTCGATCGCGTATTGCCGGTTACCGGCGCGTCAATGGCGACGGCGCGAAGCGCAACCGACGGAAAGTGTTCGTGGCGACCGTCTTGCGGTCAAGCAATGCGGCATGAGGACAACCGGCACTGCGTCCGTTCGACCTCAACGGGCCGCCATCGCGACATCCTGATTGCCGCGCCCGGTCACCAGGCAGCCGGACATGAACGCCTCGCTCTGGCTGCTGGCGGCCGCGTTGCCGAAGCCCCGGCTGAGTGCGTCGTATTTCACCTGCTCGGCGCCCTGCGAGCACGCCGTCGGGCTGGCGTCGCGGCCTTGCGCGTGCAGCAGCGCCCGATCGCCGATCAGGTAGGCCAGCAGCGCGAAAAAAGCGATGTGTACCACTCGTCTCATGATTCGTCTCCTCGTTGCTCAAGCGTAACGCGGACACGTTTCGGGAAGCACTTGGGGCTTCCCCCGGTAAACGTCTGCTGAAATGGCGCTCGGCCGGGGTGATCGCGTCCCGTTTTTTCACGCGAACGAGCAAAGAGGCGGCGGCCGGCCGCATCGGCGCGCGATTGACGCGAGTTTGACGAATGTCAGGGTTGGAGCAGGGCGAGACGGCCGCATCGCCGGTCAAATCGATACCATCAATGCATGTTTTAACGGAACGCGATGTGCGGCGAGCGATGAGCGCACCGGTTCCGGGTGAAGCGGGTATGTGTTGAACATCGCTATAAAAATAGTGAGGAATCCAAATGCTTAACGTCTCTTCCGTCCTGATCAGCATGGCGCCGCTGTGGGTAATTCTGCTGGGCGCGTCTTCGTTGGCGACCTATCTCGTCTTCGTGCGCAAGGTCATCCAGTAAGCATGCCGGCGCTGCGCGAAGGCGCACGTATGCGCGTTGCAGCGTTCGTACATGGCACAGGACGGCATTGCGTCGTGCAGGACACATCGTTGCGTCGACCCAGATGAAACGACTCGCCGAAGCGGGCCACGACGACCTCGTCGCACGTGTGCGCATCGAGGTTTCCGGCGCGGTGCCGCACGACGAGACGGCGGCCCGGCTGCGGTCAGCCGCTTATCGCACCGCCGTCACCGGCACATTCGAGATTCGCACGAGCCGGTCCATCACGCTGCGACGGAACATCGACAGCATCGCGTGAAACGGATCGTGCCGCGGCGCGACGACGACGATTTCGTCGCAGCCCGTCTCGGCCGCGACGGCCGCGATCGTGTCGGCCACCGGCCCGACCTTTTTCACGATGCTGTATCGGACACCGGCCTCCCGCAACACCCGCTCGGCCATCGCCAGATCGTCGCACGCGAACTTGTCCTCGATCGACTGGAGCCGCGACAGCGGGTGAAACGCCTCGAGCCGCGTCGCTTCGAGCGGCGCCTGGACATTGATCAGCACGATCTCCGATGCGCACCGTTCGCGATACAGGAAGGTCGCGTGGCGGACCGCCTGCAGCGAGCGGGGCGAATGACCGACCGGAACCAGCAGCTTGAGCATGAAAGATGCCCTCGTCATCGAGAGGTTTCCAGCGTAGCGCGCGGCTGGATCGCTCGACCTAAAGAGATCGGGCGGCCGCGTAAAAATGTCGTCAACGTGTGCCGCCTAGTTTCGCGCCTATTAGAAATATAAGAAATTTAAGTTTATGCGCATAAACGTTTTCACCGATCGGGCGGGCAGTGGCGCGACGCGGGCCATCCAGCGGTGGCGCGCCACCCCGATTCAGTCGAATCCTCAATGAATCGCGGCGGAAAATATCGGAGGTCGGCCCTTCGGCCTCGCGTAGAGTAGTGCATCGGCCGCGGCGCGGCCGCCTCCCGGCGCCTTCCGGGCCGTTCGGGACGGATCGCCGCCCCCATGCGGCCCGCCATTCCATTTCGATTCCAGGAGACCTCGCATGCCGCACGGCGCCCCGCAGCTGCTCGCCCCCGCTTCCATCACCGTCGACCCGATCGTGCGCCTGCCGGCCGGCGAACTCGCGTCGGCGATCCGCAGCAAGGCGGTCTCGTGCGTCGAGACGATGCGCGCGTATCTCGATCACATCGAGCGCGTAAACGGGGCGGTGAACGCGCTGATTTCGCTGCGCGATCGCGCCACGCTGCTCGCCGAAGCCGCGGAGAAGGACGCCGAGCTGGCCCGCGGCGAGTACCGCGGCTGGCTGCACGGGATGCCGCAGGCGCCGAAGGATCTCGCGATGACGAAAGGGTTGCGGACGACCTACGGCTCGCCGATCTTCCGCGATAACGTGCCGCAGGCCGATTCGGTCGGCGTCGGCCGGATGCGCGCGGCGGGCGCGATCTTCATCGGCAAGACCAACACGCCGGAGTTCGGGCTCGGCTCGCATACGTTCAATGAAGTCCACGGCGCGACGCGCAATCCGTACGATCTGACGAAGAGCGCGGGCGGCAGCAGCGGCGGTACGGCGGCGGCGCTCGCGGCGCGCATGCTGCCGGTCGCGGACGGCAGCGACTTCGGCGGTTCGCTGCGCAATCCGGCCGCGTTCTGCAACATCTACGGGTTCCGTCCGTCGCAGGGCCGCGTGCCGCGCTGGCCGGCCGTCGACGTGTTCATGCAGCAGCTCGGCATCGAAGGGCCGATGGGCCGCACGGTCGGCGACGTCGCGCAGTTGCTCGCGATCCAGGCCGGCTACGACCCGAACGATCCGCTGTCGCTCGCGGAAGATCCGGCGGTGTTCGCGAAGCCGCTCGACAAGGACCTGCGCGGCGAGCGTATCGCGTGGGTCGGCGACTGGAACGGCTATCTCGCGACCGAGCCGGGCGTGCTCGCGCAGTGCGAAAAGGGCCTGGCGACGCTGCGCGAGATCGGCTGCGACGTCGATGTGGCGCTGCCCGCGTTCGCGCCCGAGCGGATCTGGCGCCTGTGGCTCGCGCATCGGCACCTGCTGTCCGGCGGCGGGCTGCTCGCGCACTATCGCGACCCGGCACGGCGTGCGCTGCTGAAGCCCGAGGCGATCTACGAGGTCGAAGGGCTGCTCGCGATGCAGGGCGCCGCGGTGTTCGACGCCAGCATCGAGCGCACCGCGTGGCACCAGGCCGTGCTGAGCTTCATCGATCGCTACGACTTCATCGCGGCGCCGACCGCGCAGGTGTTCCCGTTCGACGTGGAGCAGCGCTGGCCGACGGAAATCGCGGGACGCACGATGGACACCTACCACCGCTGGATGGAAACGGTCGTGCCGTGGACGCTGGCCGGCTGCCCGGTGATCAGCGTGCCGGTCGGCTTCAACGACGCGGGGCTGCCGATGGGGATGCAGTTGATCGGCCGGCCGCGCGCGGATCTCGCGGTGCTGCAGCTCGCGCGCGGCTACGAGCAGGCGGCCGACTGGGTCGGCCGGCGGCTGCCGGACTGGGTGGCTGAGTGACGTGCGGTGCGGTGCGGCGTCGATCCCCGGAACCCGGGAGATAAACGCATATTGATGCGGACCCGGAACGAATCCTGATGCGCGCCCGAGATCGCGCCGCAAACGCGGATGAATGCGCGCGGCGACGCGAGACGGCCGCGGAATTGCAAGCGGCCGCGGCGCGCGATTTCGTTTCGATGTGTTTCAGTCGTTGCGGCGGCGCGCGGCGCGCTTCGACAATATCGGCCTCAACGATTCGGGCACGAGGGAAACAGATGAAGCACATTCGCGCGACGGGCAAGCACCTGGCATCGGCGGGCATCGCATTCGGCATCCTGCTGGGCGTGAACGGCACCGCGCACGCGCAGCTCGACCTGCAGTCGATCGGAGCGGCGCTGCTCGGCGGCGGTCAGCAACAGGCCGCACCCGCGCAGGGCGGCGTCGCGCAGCTGATGCAGGCGTACGTCGGCGCGAACCAGCAGGTGCTGTCCGGCCAGTCGTCGCTCGCGTCGGCGATGGGGCTCACCGGCGCGGCCGGCCAGGCGCAGCAGGCCGCCAGCCTGCTCGGCGGCGGCAATGCGTTGACGCCGGCGGCGCTGTCGCAGATGGGCGGCGCGCAGCAGTCGGTGTCGCAGGCGCTCGGCCAGGCGTTCGCGAGCGGCGGTGCGACGCACGGCCCGATCGACAAGCAGGCGTTCAGCAATGGCCTGGCCTCGCTCGGCCAGGGCCTGACGCAGTACTCGCAGCTGCAGTCGGGGCTCGGCAATCTCGGTTCGACCAGCGCCGCATCGCTGCTGCAGGCGGGCCTGAATCCGCAGAACATGCAGGCCGCGTCGTATATCGCGCAAAGCGCGCCGGGCCAGTTGCAGTCGCTCGCGACGACGCTCAGCCAGGCCGTGCAGTTCGCGACGAGCCAGGGCATTTCGGTGCCGTCGGTCGCGTCGTCCGCGCTGAAGCTGCTGCCTTGACGCTGGCGGACCCGCGCGCCGCGGCGCCGGCAGCGCGCGGCGATCCGGGATGGCCCCACGCAACATGGGGATATCGCCCGATGCTATCGTGGCGTGTTCCCCGTTCCCGGTGCCGGTTCATGACTGACTCGTTCGACCTCTCGCGCTACTTCGCCCGCATCGGCTACGACGGCCCGGCCGAGCCGACGCTCGACGTGCTGCGCCGGCTGCATCTGCTGCACCCGCAGGCGATTCCATTTGAAAACCTCAATCCGCTGACCGGCGCGCGTGTCGCGCTCGACCTGCCCGCGATCGTCGACAAGGTGATCGGGCGGCGCCGCGGCGGCTACTGCTTCGAACTCAACAAGCTGTTCTACACCGCGCTCACGACGATCGGTTTTCGCGTGACGCCGCTGATCGCGCGCGTGCGCTGGATGCGGCCGCCCGAGGTCGTCACCGCGCAGACGCACATGCTGCTGCGCATCGATCTCGACGGCGCGGCGTGGCTCGCGGACATCGGCTTCGGCAGCGCGACGCTGACCGCGCCGCTGCGCTTCGTGCCGGACGAGCGGCAACTGACGCCGCACGGCGCGTTTCGCGTCGTCGGCGCGCCGACCGACGGCGAGTTCGACATGCAGTTCGAGATTCCCGACGGCTGGCAGACGACCTACCGCTTCTCGCTGAAGCGGGCCGAGTGGATCGATTACGACGCCGCGAACTGGTTCACGTCGACCTATCCCGAATCGATCTTCGTGAACGACCTGATCGCGTGCCGCGTGCTGCCGGACGGCCGCGCGGCGCTGTTCAACACCGTGCTGACGCTGCGCGACGCGGCGGGCGCGGGGCGCACCGTCACGTTCGACGACGCGGCCGCGTGGGGTGCGTGCCTGCGCGACACGATCGGCATCGATACGAGCGGCTTCGATCTCGACGTGCTGTTCGCGCGGGTGGCGGCACGGGCGAACACGATGTAGGTACGTTGCGAGCGGCGGTGCGGGCGGGCGTCGACGTCCGCGGCGTCGCCGATTGCGGATTCCAGTTTGACATTTGCTATTTTGCTAGCATACTAGCCTCCATGACCGACGAAGAAGTGAAGCAATTCAACGTGTACCTGCCGCTGAGCCTGATCCGGCAGGTCAAGCATCGCGCCATCGAAACGGAGCAGTCGCTGTCCGCGCTGGTGGCCGACGCATTGCGCGCGTATCTGGCCGCGCCGCAGCCGGGGGCGGGGCCGTCCATCAAGGAGGAATGACATGTCATCCGAGCGAATCGAAGCCGTGTACCTGACGACGCACAACTGGGGCAAGTCGGCGAAGTTCTTCCAGGCACTGGGCTTCACGCTGGAATTCGAAACCGACCACCAGTCGGGCCAGCTGAGAAGCGGCGATGGCCCGTTTCTGTTCATCGCCGAAGTGCCGGCCAGCGAGACGCCGGACATGCAGGTCGTGCTGAAGGTGCCCGACGAGCAGGCGGTCCGGCCGCAGCCGATCGTCGACGTGGTCACGCCGTTCGAGGATACGCACTGGGGCACGCGCGACATGACCGTGCGCGATCCGGACGGCCGCGTGTGGCGCCTGCAGGCGCCAGGCCAGCCGGGCGCGTGAGGCCACGGCGATGACCGACCTCCATCAGGACGCCCCCGACAGCACCGCCGCGCGCGTCGCGCTGTGGCGCGCGCTGCACGCCGAACTCGATGCGCCGCCGCACGTGCTCGCCGACGAAGTCGGCCTGCGCCTGCTCGCGCCGGCGCCGGGCTGGCAGCAGCGCGGCGACATGGATCCACGGTTCACGCGGCCGTTTCGCGCGTCGATCGTCGCGCGGGCGCGCTTCATCGAGGATCTCGTCGTCGAAGAGGCCGCGCGGGGCGTGAGCCAGTACGTGATCCTCGGCGCGGGCCTCGACAGCTTCGTGCAGCGCCGGCCCGAGATGGCGTCGCGCCTGACCGTCTTCGAGGTCGATCCGCCCGCGCCGCAGGCGTGGAAGCGCCGCCGGCTGACCGAGCTCGGTTTCGGCGTGCCGGACTGGCTGCGGTTCGTGCCGGTCGATTTCGAGCGGAAGCAAGCGTGGCGCGATGCGCTCGTGCGTGCGGGCTTCGATGCGGGCAAACCGGCGGTCGTGGTGTCCACCGGCGTCAGCATGTACCTGACGCGCGACGCGAACGCGGCGGCGCTGCGCGAAGTCGCGTCGCTAGCACCGGGCTCGACGTTCGCGATGACGTTCCTGCTGCCGCTGGAGCATGCCGATCCGGATGTACGCCCGGGGCTCGAGATGGCCGAGAAGGGCGCACGCGCGAGCGGCACGCCGTTCATCAGCTTCTTCATGCCGGCTGATATCCGCGCGCTTGCGATGGAAGCGGGTTTCACGCAGGCCGAGCATGTGTCGGCCGCGGAACTCACGCGCCGCTACTTCGCCGATCGTACCGACGGCCTGCGTCCGCCGAACAACGCGGAAGCGCTGCTCGTCGCGACGGTGTAGCCGCGCCGTTACCCGTCACGCGCGCTCCAGCACGGCCATTTCGCGCACGACCACGAGCAGCACCGCGAGGCTCGCGCCGCCTGACGCACGCAGGTCGGCGAGCAGATGCTCGTAGCGCTGCAGCGCGGCTTCGCGGCGTTCGCGCCACGGTTGGACGATCGACTCGGGCGCCGTCGCATCGGCCGATTCCGCGAGCGCGCTGGTGGTGAGTGTGCGCTTGAGCCGCGCGACTTCCGCGAGCGCGGCCGCGCGCGCCAGCATGTCCCAGTGCGTCGGGGTCGGCAGCGTGGCCGCGCGCTCGCCGATCCACCCGTAGTTCAGCAACGTGCCGAGCGAGAAATAGACGCCCGCGACCAGTTCGAGGCTGCGATCGCAGGTCGCGGCCACTTCGGCGATGTCGAGCAGCGCGGCCGAGATGTCCCCGCTCGCGACGCGCACCGCGAGCGCGCTGTCGACGCCGGCTTCGACCAGCACGCGCTGCCGCTCGGACAGCGCTGCCAGATCGTCGGCCGGCAGCAGCGACGGCAATTGCGGCGCGATGCGCTGCACCGCGTCGCGGCAGCGTGCGATCAATCCGGCGACGCCGCCGTTGGCCACCGTGCCCGACTGCAACTGCCGCAGGAACCATAGCGCCGCGCGCTCCAGCAGCCGCGCGACGTCGACGAACATGCGCGCCTGCACGTCGTCGGCGACGCGGTTGTCGAGCGCATCGATGTCGCGCCACACCGCATCGAGATCGAACACGTCGCGCGCCATGATGCATGCGCGCACGATGTCGCCCGGCTGCGCGTCGGTTTCTTCCATCAGCCGGTGCACGAACGCGCAGCCGACCCGGTTGACGAGCGCGTTGGTCAGGTGCGTCGCCAGAATCTCGCGGCGCAGCGGGTGGCGATGCATCGGTTCGCTGAAGCGCTGTTGCAGCGGCTTCGGGAAATAGTCGACGAGCATCGCGGCGACGAGCGGATCCTCGGGCACGTCGGATTCGAGCAGCGCGTCGTACAGCCACATCTTGCTGTACGCGAGCAGCACCGCGCGTTCCGGCGACGTGAGGCCCTGTTTCGCGGCTTGCCGCTCGGCGATCTCGTCGTCGGTCGGCAGGAACTCGATCACGCGGTTCAGGCGGCCCGCCCGTTCGAGCCAGCGCATCAGGCGTGCCTCGGCGTCGAGCAGTTCGACGCTGTAGCGGCCCGCGATCGACAGCGCCTGTGTCTGGTAGTAGTTGTCGCGCAGCACGAGCAGCCCGACTTCATCGGTCATTTCCGCGAGCAGGGCGTTGCGCTGCTTCTCGGTCATCTCGCCGTCGGTGACGACGAGCCCGAGCAGGATCTTGATGTTGACTTCGTGATCCGAACAATCGACGCCGGCCGAGTTGTCGATCGCGTCGGTGTTGATGCGCCCGCCGCGCTGCGCGAACTCGATGCGGCCGAACTGCGTGCAGCCGAGGTTGCCGCCTTCGCCGACGACCTTGCAGCGCAGGTCCGCGCCGTTCACGCGCACCGCATCGTTCGCGCGATCGCCGACCTGCTGGTGAGTTTCGCGCGCGGCCTTCACGTAGGTGCCGATGCCGCCGTTGTACAGCAGGTCGACCGGCGCCTGCAGGATCGCGCGGATCAGCTCGGTCGGCGGCAGCGCGTGCGCGTCGATGCCGAGCGCGGCCTGCACGGCCGGCGACAGCGGGATCGTCTTCGCGGTGCGCGGGTAGACGCCGCCGCCAGCCGAGATCACGGAGGTGTCGTAGTCGGCCCAGCTCGAACGTTCGAGCGCGAACATCCGCTGGCGCTCCGCGAAGCTCGTCGCCGGGTCGGGGTTCGGGTCGAGGAACACGTGCCGGTGATCGAACGCCGCGACGAGCCGGATATGCGGCGACAGCAGCATTCCGTTGCCGAACACGTCGCCCGACATGTCGCCGACGCCGACCACGGTGAAGTCGGTCGCCTGCGTATCGACACCCATCTCGCGGAAGTGCCGCTTCACCGATTCCCACGCGCCGCGCGCGGTGATCGCCATCTTCTTGTGGTCGTAGCCGACCGAGCCGCCGGACGCGAACGCATCGTCGAGCCAGAAGCCGTATTCGTGCGAGATCGCGTTCGCGTAGTCGGAGAAGGTGGCCGTGCCCTTGTCGGCCGCGACGACGAGATACGGATCGTCGGGATCGTGCCGCACCACGTCGGGCGGCGGCACGATCGCGTTGCCGGCGAGATTGTCGGTCAGGTCGAGCAGGCCGCGCAGGAACGTCTGGTAGCACGCGATGCCTTCGCGCATCCACGCTTCGCGATCGCTCGGCGGCGGCGGGTTCTTCACGACGAAGCCGCCTTTCGAGCCGACCGGCACGATCACGACGTTCTTCACCATCTGCGCCTTCATCAGCCCGAGCACCTCGGTGCGGAAATCCTCGCGGCGGTCGGACCAGCGCAGCCCGCCGCGCGCGACGCGCCCACCGCGCAGGTGCACGCCCTCGACGCGCGGCGAGTACACCCAGATCTCGAACATCGGTTTCGGCTCGGGCAGGCCGGGCACCTTCGCCGGATTGAACTTGAACGACAGGTACGGCTTCGAGTCGCCATTGGCGTCGTGCAGGAAATAGTTGGTGCGCTCGGTCGCGTTGATCACGCCGAGGAACTGGCGCAGGATCCGGTCCTCGTCGAGATTCGGCACCTGGTCGAGGGCGGCCTCGATTGCCTTCAGCAGGCGTTCGGCCTGTACGTCGCGCGTGCTGCCCGTGGCCGGGTCGAAGCGCACCAGGAACAGCTCGACGAGCTGCCGCGCGATCGCCGGGTTGCCGGTCAGCGCGCGCTCGATGTACGCGTCGCTGAACGTCGAGCCGACCTGCCGCAGGTATTTCGCATACGCGCGCAGGATCGTGACTTCGCGCGCGCTCAGGTGCGCGCGCAACACGAGGCGGTTGAAGTCGTCGTTCTCGATCCGGCCGCTCCAGATCCGGTCGAACGCATCCTCGAACAGGCCCTTCACGCGCTCGATGTCGAATTCGGTATCGTCGGCGAGTTCAAGGCCGAAATCGTGCACCCAGGCGGGCGCGGCATCCTGCGTCTGGATCCGGTACGGCCGCTCTTCGTCCACGCGCACGCCGAGATGTTCGAGCATCGGCAGGCTGCGCGACAACGCGATCGGGTCGCCCGCGCGATACACCTTGAAGCGGAACGCGCGCGCCTCGGCCTCGATCGGGCGGTAGAGGTTCATCGCGAGCTGGCCCGACGCCTTCACGCGCTCGATCAGCTCGATGTCGCGCACGGCCGTGCGCGCCGGATAGTCGTCGCGATAGCCGGCCGGGAACGAGTCCGCATAGCGCTGCAGCAGGCGGTTGCCTTGTTCTTCGCCGAAGGCGTCGAGCAGCGCGTCGGCGAGATCGTCCTGCCAGCGGCGCGCAACCTGCACGAGCCGCGTTTCGAGCTCGCGCGTGTCGACTTCCGGCATCGTGCCCGGCTCCGCATGCACGACGAAGTGGATGCGCGCGATCGCCGATTCCGACAGCAACGGCGTGAACTCGACGTTGACGCCGTTGTACGCGTCGACGAGCAGCTTCGCGATGCGGCGGCGCAGGTCGGTGTTGTACTTGTCGCGCGGCACGAACGCGAGGCACGAAACGAAGCGGTCGAAGCGGTCGCGCCGCACGAACAGGCGCGTGCGCTGGTGTTCCTGCAGCCGCAGGATGCCGAGCGCGATGTCGTAGAGCTGGTCCTCGTCGGCCTGGAACAGTTCGTCGCGCGGATAGGTTTCGAGCACCGTCACCAGCGACTTGCCGAGATGTCCCTTCGGCAAGAAGCCCGCGCGCTGCACGATGTTCGCGCATTTGCGGCGCACGATCGGGATCTCGGTGTACGAGCCGAAATAGGCGGTCGACGTATAGAGCCCGATGAAGCGCCGCTCGCCCGCCACCTTGCCGTCGGGGCCGACGAGCTTCACGCCGACGTAGTCGAGATAGCCGGGCCGGTGCACGGTCGCGCGCGAATTCGCCTTGGTCACGAAGATCGGCCAGGGGCCGGTGATGATCTCGGCGGCGGCCGGCGGCAGCGGCGTCACGTCCGACGCGCCGGGCAGGCGCAGCGATTCGCGCAGCAGGCCGAAGCCCGAGCCTTCGACGCCGCGCAGGCCGAAGCCGGTGCCGTCCGATACCAGCGAGTAGTCGCGCTGGCCGAGGAACGTGAAGTGATCGGCGGCCATCCATTCGAGGAACGCGCGCGCCTCGATGTCTTCCGCGGTGGATTCGCGGGCTTTCATGTCCTTGATCGTCGCACGCACGATGTCGACGATCTTCGGCCAGTCCTCGACCGACGCGCGCACGTCGCCGAGCACGCGCGCGATGTCGTCGCGCAGCGTGTCGAGCAGCGCGGCATCGCCGCAGCGGTCGACTTCGAAATGGATGAACGATGCGAGCTGCGACCGGCCGTCGTCGGGCGTCGCGCCGCCGGCGTCGACGCGCTCGATGGCGCCGTCGCGACCGCGCCAGATGCGGAACACCGGGTGCAGCGCGGAGTGCAGCGCGAGCCCGAGGCGGTTGACGGCCATCGTCACCGAATCGACGAGGAACGGCATGTCGTCGTTGACGATCTCGATTACCGTATGGTCCGAGTGCCAGCCGTGCTGTTCGAGGATCGGGTTGTACACGCGCAGCCGCTCGCTGCCGGGCACGAATTTCTGGGCGGTCTGCCAGTGCGCCATCGCGGCGCCGTACAGGTCGGCGATGCTGCGATTCTGCAGATCATCGGCGTCGCCGAAATCGTAGTAATGACGCAGCAAAGGTTCGACGATTCGGAACGTGGCTTCGGGCAGGCGCCCGCGCGCGAATTCGACGACATCGGAGAGCAGGTGTGCGACGACTTCTTCGTTCTTCGCTTCCATGGCGGTCTCCTGGTCGGGTGGCCATTGGCTGCTGCGTAGTGTGTTCGGCATTATGCGCCGATTGATGCGCCGATTGCGTGACGGCGCGATGTGCGGGCGCACAACGCGGCGCGGGGCAGGGAGGCCGCCTGCAACGCGCATGCCCGGCATTGCAGGAGAAGGTCAGGCGAGGTCCGGCGGCTTCAGGTCGGGGTGCCGTGCGTAGAGCGGATCCATGAAGTCGACCAGCATCGTGGTCAATTCGTGCGACACGAATTCGCGACAGGCGACGAATTCGTGTTGCGGACAAGTCTGATCGACATGCCGAAGCGACTGGTCCCGTTGCGCGCCCATCGACAGGATCATGTCGATGGGCGCGGTGGCGATACGTTTGTCGTCGATCATGCGGTCTCCTTGGCGCGCCGCATCGTGCAGCGCGTTCGTCCAGATGTCACCGCAATTCGAACGCTCGTCGCCCGGCAGGTTCCGCCGGCGCCGAACGGGCCGGCATCAGCGCTCGTCGCTCCACAGCTTCCCGGCCGTCGCCCAGTTCTCCGTCTTCACGTCGGCGAGGATGATATCGACCGAGCCCGGGTCGCAGCCGAGCGTCTCGCACGTGACGCGCGTGATCGCTTCGACGAATGCGCGCTTCTGCTCGACCGTGCGGCCTTCGAACAACTGGATATTGAAAGTCGGCATGACTGAATGCTCCGAGGGTTGGGGGGAATTCGATGGGACGCCGGCGGCGTCAGTCACGATACGACGGATCGATCCGGTCGAGGCGGCGCAGCAGCGCCGGCCATTCCAGTTCGCCCTCGATCGCGCCGCCGTCGCGCAACTGCTCGGCGGTGCGGTCGGCGACGGCCGGCTCGGGCAGCACGAGCGGCCCGCCGCCGGCCTGCGCGCGCACCTGGATGTCGCACGCCTTGATCAGCGTATCCATCAGCACATATGCTTCGGCGACCGTCCGGCCGACCGTCAGCGTGCCGTGGTTGCGCAGCAGCATCGCGGATTTCGCGCCGAGGCTGGCGGTCAGTCGCGCGCCTTCGGCCGGCGAGAACGCGAGCGCCTCGTAGTCGTGATACGCGAGGTCGCCGAGAAACCGCAGCGCATGCTGCGACGCGGGCAGCAGTCCATCGCGCTGGATCGACACGGCGATGCCGGGCGTATTGTGCAGATGCATCACGCAGACGGCGTCAGGCCGCGCGGCGTGCACGGCCGCATGCAGCGCGAAGCCCGTCACGTTGACCGCGTGTTCGCTGTCGCCGATCCGGTTGCCGGCCAGGTCGATCTTCACGAGATTCGACGCGCGAACCTCGTCGAACGTCAGGCCGAACGGGTTGATCAGGAAATGGCCGGGTTCGCCCGGCACCGTCGCGGAAAGATGCGTGTAGATCAGGTCGTCCCAGCCGTTCAGTGCGACGAGGCGATACGCGGCGGCGAGATCGACGCGCAGCCGGCGCTCGGCGTCCGAGATCGGGCCGCCGGGTTTCACGGTGTCAGGACGGTGTGCGAATGACGACATCGGGTTCTCCGAGGGTAAGGCGGCGCGCGACGGCCACGGTGATCCACGACGCGAGCGCGAACGGCGCGGTGAGCGCGACGATGCCCGCCCGCATCGCGAGCCACTGGATCAGCGCGGCCAGTGCGGCGGCCGCGAGCGCGGCGCGCGCACCGCGCGACATCAGCGCGAGCGCGGCGAGTGCGCCGTTGAAGCCGAGCAGGCCGTCGGCGAATGCTGCACCGCTCGCGCCGAGCGCGATCAGCAATACGGTCGACACGATCGCACCGCCGAGTGCGAATGCGGCCGTGCGGCGCGACGCGATCGCGATGCCGGCGACGATCAGCACGCCGGCCCACGCGCCTTGCGCGAAGGCGGTCTGTGCGACGCCCGATAGAAGCGCGGCGGCGAACGTGTCGAGCAAGAGCGGTGCAGCCGGCGCGGTGCCGCTTGCGTGCTGCACCGCGACAAACGGCAGCCACAATGCGGTGGCGGCGAGGCACGGGCTCGAATACGGGCACTGGCGCCATTTCGCGAGCGCGGTGCGCATCGCACGCTGCACCAGCGCGGCGCCGATCGCGGCGAGCGGCACCAGCAAGAGCGCGGTGAGCGGGGTGGGGGCAAACAGCACGACCACCAGCGCGGCGAGCGCGCCATTGAAGCCGTGCAGCCCTTGTTCGACGTCCGGATGCGGCGCGCCGGTCAGTACGGCGGTCAGGGTGCCGGCGGCCGCGCCGACCAGTGCTGCGCACGCGAGCCGCAGGTCGGTCAGCGCCAGTGCGGCGACCAGCATCGCGCCGGTGAACGCGTTCGCCTGCAGCACGATTTGTCCGATGCCGCGCAGCAAAATGCGAAGGTCGATCGTCGGCGAAGCGATGCGGGTGTCAGGCATGGCGGCGGCAGAACAGGATGAGCCGCGAGCATAGGACACTCCGCGATGCACCGGAATAGGGAATTCTGGATAGTCGGGATTTGTGGCGGGATGCCCGGAAGTGGGGCGTGATCGATGGGTAGTCGGGATGCGTGTTAGCGTTTTCGCGGGATTGAGGCCATTTCTTAGCAAATTTGGATTTCGGTTATCATTTTTGCGCGAACTGATACGTTAGCGTTTTCGTGTACGATCGCGCAATTGTTAGTGTTTTCGGAATCTCGTTAGGGGATTTATCCATGAAAGTCGGTTTCAAGGCGCTGGTTGCTCGCTACGACATTACGCTGGCGCAGCCGCTGCGTGTTGCTTCGATCATTGGCAGCACACGTGCAAGCCGTGAAAGCGACGACCAAGTGGAAAACCGCTATCCGCCCAGTTATCGACCCACCGACGACTTTGCGGGTCATTTCGAGTTCGGACTGAAGTATGAAGAGCTTCACCTCGAGTTTTTTGCCCGCTTGTTTGCAGTCGTTGGACCGGAGCCGATTGAAAGCTGGTGCCGGAGCGCTCCGTTGGGCCAATACGCTCGACGCACGGGTTTCCTGTATGAATGGCTGACAGGCCAGCGTCTGGACGTACCGGACGTGCCGAACGGCGGCTATGTCAATGCGGTTTCTTCAACTGAATACCTTACCCGCACGGAGCCGCTTCGAAATCGCCGTTGGCGGGTGTACGACAACTTGCCGGGTACGCCTGCGTTTTGCCCGCTGGTTCGCCGAACTGCCGCGGTTCAGGAAGCCGTGCAGTTTGATTTGAGCGCGGCACTGAGCGAGTTGGACCGCGTCTTCGGGCCGGACATCCTGATGCGGACAGCCAGTTGGCTGACATTCAAGGAGTCGCGTGCAAGCTTTCTCATCGAGAAAGAGATCGATCAGGCGGACCGTATCCAGCGATTTGCGCATGTCATCGCGCAATACTGCGGCCGAATCGACGCTCCACTAAGCGCCTCAAGCCTGCATGCGCTGCAAGCCGGCATTCTGGGCCACGATGCGCTTGGGTTGGGGGTGCGCCGTTCACCGGTATTCGTGGGGCAGGCTACGATGCGCGAAGACATCGTGCATTACATTGCCCCGGCGTTCGAAGATGTGACGCCAATGCTGGCGGGGCTCGCCGAATTCGAGGCAGCAACGCGAGGCGCCGAGCCGCTGGCGCGTGCCGCGGCGTTGGCGTTCGGCTTCGTTTATATCCATCCGATGCGTGACGGCAACGGCCGGATTCATCGCTTCTTGATCAATGACTCACTGGTGCGGGACAAGGCGGTACCGGATGGCGTGATATTGCCGATCTCGGCAACCATCACGAGTTCGACGGAGTTTCGTGCCGGATACGATCGCACGCTCGAGGTGTTCTCCCGCTGCGTCATGCGGCGCTACGCAACGTCCTATCGGTTCGGAAAACTCGTGACCTATGAAGACGGAACGTGCAGCAATTTCGATTTCGACAGCTACGGAGATGCGCGTTTCGTCTGGCGCTATCCAGATCTGACAGCTCACGTTCTGTATACCGCGCGAGTCGTCGAGCACACGATTCGCACCGAGATGGCCGATGAGGCCAGGACGTTGGTCGTCTTTCAGCTCGCCCAGGAGCGCCTCAAGGAAGTTGTGGAGATGCCGAACCCGGATGCAGACCGGATCATTCGCTCCGTCAGGGAAAACGGCTGGCAAATTTCTCGCAAGCTCAAACAGCAGTATCCGCAGCTTGAGGATGAGCACAGAGCGGCGCGAGTCGTGGAAGCGATCCGATCAGCGTTCGAGGGTCCGGACATGGACGTCGAACACAAATGACATGTGCTGGACTCGCCGGCGCTAGCATTTTGGATAGCCGGGATTTGTGTGACGATGCCCCCTCGTACGGCAACAAGGAGACGGGACGATGCACGAACTGCGCTGGACGTCGCTCGAAGGCGACGGAATCGAACATCTGACGTTCGACCGGAATCCCTCCGGCATCGTCGTCGAAAGCGCCGTGGTCGGTCAGCGGTACGGCCGCGCGTACGGGCTCGCGTATCGGGTCGAGTGCGATTCGCAATGGCGCGTGAAGTACGCGGTACTCAAGGTGATGGGTGGCGGCACGCTCGAACTGCACGGCGACGCGGCCGGGCACTGGCGCGACGGCTCAGGCCGCGAACTGCGCGAACTGGACGGTTGCGTCGACATCGACATCGCGGCGACGCCGTTCACGAATTCGCTGCCGATCGGCCGCCTCGGCCTCGCGCGCGGCGAGCGGCGGCCGATCGACGTCGCCTACATCTCGACGCCGGACCTGACCGTGACGCCGGTCAAGCAGGCCTATGCGTGCATCGAGCCCGGCCGGCGCTACCGCTACGAAGGCATTTTCAGGAATTTCACGGCGGAGATGGACATCGACGCCGACGGGCTCGTGATCGACTACGAAACGCTGTTCAAGCGCCTGCCGCCGTTGCGCTGAACTGCCCCTCGCGCTGCCGCGGGCGCTGCCGTGACCGCCGGTCGTTCATGCGCCGACGCAAACCGGTCGATCCGCGCCGCGATGAGATCAGGATTGCGCACCACGACCCAGTGTGCGCCGTCGATTTCCTCGCGCACGTGCTCGCCGAGCCAGCGATCGAGGCCGACCGACATCCCGGGCGTCACATAGCGGTCGCGCACCGGCACGAGGATCTGCACCGGCGCCTGCGCATACCGTTCGCGCGGCTTTCTCGCCCGCGCGAGGAAATTCGCACGGTAAAGCTGCAATCCGTTCAGCGCATTCTTCAGCTGCGCGGGATCGCGCTCGGGCCGCACGCGCTCGGTCAGCTGCAGCCAGCGCGGCCACAGTGCGGCGCCGCCGAGGCGCCAGACCAGCGACGGCACGACCGGCAAGTGGAAGAACGCGATGTACCACGACTTCAGGCTCTGCTTGAGCCGCATCTTCGCGCGGAACACGTGGTCGAGGCACGGGCCGGAGATCGACGTGTACGACGCAATGCGCCCGCGGAACGCGGGATCGGTCACGGCCTCCCAGCACTGGATCGACCCCCAGTCGTGACCGACGAGATGAAACGGCCGGTTGCCGCAGGTCGCGTCGGCGACGGCCTTCAGGTCGTCGGCGAGCCGCGCCAGTGTGTAGTCGGCGCGGCGGCGCGGCGCATCGGATGCGCCGGCGCCGCGCACGTCGTAGGCGATCACGCGATAGCGCTTCGCGAGCCGCGCGCGGACCGGCGCCCACACGGCCGCCGAATCGGGGTAGCCATGCACGAGGATCAGCGCCGGCGCGCGCCGCGGGCCGCTGACATGGACGGCGAGTTTCACGTCGCCGGAGCGGACGGTCAGCATCTCGTGTGCGCGCGCCATGATGTCATGCCTGCGCAACCGGATGCAGCGGCACGCGGCGCGGGGCGGCCTGCGCCGCGTAGCGCGCGTTGGTCGCGTCGATGTTCGCGAGCAGCGTGTCGAGCCCCTGCAGGTACTGATGGTTGTCGTGGTCCCACGGGTGGAAGCCCGGACGGAAATAGTCGAGCCACTCGCGCGCGATGCTCGGGAACACGCCGGTCCTCGGGCTGTACAGGTACTTCACGAGGCGCCACATGCCGCCGAACCCGCCGTGCTTGCGACGGTGCGACAGCATCAGCCGCACGTGGAAGTCGAACACGATCGTCCAGAACAGCACGGTCGTCGTCAGCATCGTGCCGGTGCGCAGCAGGTAGCTGCCGACGCCCGGCTTCATCACGGCGTTCCATACGTCGTACGACACCGCCTTGTGCTCGGTTTCCTCCATCGCATGCCACATCCACATCTGCTGATAGCCCTCGACCGACCCGTCGATGCGGTGCTCGTGGCCCGACAGCAGCTGGTTCGCGAGGATCGCCGTGTAGTGCTCGAGCGCGATCGTGATCGCGAGCTGCATCGAGTGCGGCAGCGTCTTCTTGAAGAAGCCGAGGATCGTCCACAGCCGCTTGTCGAGCTTGTGCGCGGGCAGGCCGGACGACTGCAACAGGTCGTTGTACTCGATGTGCTCGCGCGTGTGCATCGCTTCCTGGCCGATGAAGCCGAGCACCTGCTTCTTCAGCGCCGGATCCTCGATCCGTTCGCGGTAGTGGCGCACCGAATCCATGAAGAAGCGCTCGCCGGCCGGGAACAGCAGCGACAGCGCGTTCATGAAGTGCGTGACCGGCACGCCCTGGACGTGCCAGTTCTTCGCGTGTTCGGGCGGCAGCGCGAAACGGATGTCGCGCCGCACCGGCATCATGTTCGGGGTCGTCATGATTGTTCTCCTCCCTGATTGCCTGCGTTGTTGTAGGTGGCGTGAAGCGGCGCGGCCGCCGGCGTGCCGTAGCGGGCGGCCGCGCGGCGGGCCTTCGCGGCCTCGCGGCGCGTCGCGAGCACGACGAGCGCCTGGTACGCGGCCGGCAGGATGCGCGCCATCCAGTCGGCGGCCTTCGCGTCGCGGCCGATCAGCACGCGGCGCTTGTTCTTGCGCACACCGGCGAGGATCGTGCGCGCGGCGTCGTCGGCGGTCGTGATGAAGAATTTCTCGAAGCTGTCCTTGCCTTGCTGCTCGCTCTCGACGATGAAGCCGACCATGTTCTTCGCGACGCGGCTCGACTGTGCGATGTTGGTGCGGATGCCGCCCGGATGCACGCAGGTGGCCGACACGCCGCACTTCATCATGTCGAGTTCCTGGCGCAGCGATTCGGTGAAGCCGCGCACCGCGAACTTGGTCGCGTTGTAGCCGCTCATGCCCGGTTGCGCGAAGATCCCGAAGATGCTCGACGTGTTGATCACGTGACCGTCGCCCGCTGCCTTCAGATGAGGCAGGAACGCCTTCGTGCCATGCACGACGCCCCAGAAGTTGATGTTCACGATCCACTCGAGATCACCGTATTCCATCCCTTCGATCGTGCTCGACAGCGCGACGCCCGCGTTGTTGAAGATCAGGTTGACCTTGCCGTGTTCCTTTGCAGTGTCGTCGGCCCACGCGAACATCGCGTCGCGGTCGCCGACGTCGAGCACGCGCGTCGACACGCGCACGTTCGGCGCGATCGCGCGCACGATCCGCTCGGTTTCGGCGAGACCGACGCCGTTCTTGTCGGCGAGCGACACGTGGCAGCCGGCCTGCGCGAGCTGTACCGCGAGCGAGCGGCCCATGCCCGAGCCTGCGCCCGTGATCGCGGCGACCTTGTTGGCGAAATCTCTCATGTCGTTGGCTCCTTGTCTGACTCAGGCCACTTCGGCGGCGGTGGAAGCGGAAGCGGCGGGCGCGGCGATGGGCCGCGCACTCGTGTCGTGGTGCGGCGCGCGATACGTGTGGTAATCGGCGATCGAGAAGTGCGCGGTGGCCTGGCGGAAGCGCCAGGTGAAACCCGGCCACAGTGTCGTGTTCTTGCCGGTGCGCGGATCGAGGTACCAGCTCTTGCAGCCGCCCGTCGACCAGATCGCCTTTTTCAGCTTGCCCTGCAGGTCGCTGTTGAACTGCGCCTCGACGAGCGGGCGCACCTCGATCGCATCCGCGCGTTCTCGATGCATGGCCTGCAGCGCGCCGCGGATGTATTCGATCTGCGACTCGATCATGAACACCATCGAGTTGTGGCCGAGGCCCGTGTTCGGACCGACGATCATGAAGAAGTTCGGGTAGCCCGGCAGCGTCGTGCCGAGATACGCGTGCGCGCCGTCGCGCCAGGCGTCGACGATGTCGAGGCCGCCGCGGCCGATGATCGCGCCGCGCGGATACGGATCGGCGACCTGGAAGCCCGTGCCGTAGATCAGGCAATCGACTTCATGTCGCTTGCCGTCGGTCGTCACGACCGCGTCGGCCTCGATGTGGTCGATGCCGGTCGTGATCACGTCGACGTTCTTGCGCGACAGCGCCGGGTAGTAGTCGTTCGAGATCAGCACGCGCTTGCAGCCGAGCGTGTAGTTCGGCGTGACGGTCTTGCGCAGCTCCGGATCGGGAATCTGCTTGCGGATGTGGCGCAGCGCGAGCTTCTGCACGTTCTTCATCAGCGACGGATGGATCGCGAAGCCGAGCACGCGCGATTCGAGCATCCAGTAGATGCTGCTGCGCACGGCCTTCTGCGTGATCGGCAGCGTGCGGAACAGCCATTTCTCGAAGCCGGTCAGGTTGCGGTCGGGCTTCGGCATGATCCATGGCGGCGTGCGCTGGAACAGCGCGAGTGCCTTCACGCGCGGCGCGATCTGCGGTACGAACTGGATCGCGCTCGCGCCGGTGCCGATCACCGCGACGCGCTTGCCTTCGAGCGCGTAGTCGTGATCCCACTGCTGCGAATGGAACGCGCGGCCCTTGAAGTGCTCGATGCCGGGAATCGCCGGCAGCGCGGCGCGCGACAGCCCGCCCATCCCCGACACCAGCACGCGCGCCGACAGCCGTTTGCCGTTCGCGAACGTGAGGCGCCAGCGTTGCGCGGCTTCGTCGTATTCGGCGCGCTGCAGCGCGTGGTTCAGGCGCAGGTGCGGGCCGATGCCGAAGCGCTGCACGCAGTCCTCCAGGTACGCGCGGATCTCGGGCTGCGGCGCGAACATGCGCGTCCAGCGCGGGTTCGGCGCGAACGAGAACGAATAGACGTGCGATTGCACGTCGCAGGCACACCCGGGGTAATGATTGTCGCGCCACGTGCCGCCGACCGACGCGGCCTTCTCGAGGACGATGAAGTCGGTCACGCCGGTCTGCCGCAGGCGAATGGCCATCCCGAGACCGGCGAAGCCGGTGCCGATGATGGCGATGTCGGTGGTTTCGTCCAGGCCGTCGTGGCCGGGCGGGCCGAAAGGCAACGTGCGAGCATTCATCCGGGTGTCTCCGATTTGGCTCATTTTAGAATGTTACATTGTTCGATGTAACGATAGTGGGTGAACCCGGAAACCGCAAGAGGCTAGAAGCAGCGCTCTAAGGGCCGGAAGCCGCACGGGAAAAGGGCTGAGCGGGGTTTGGAACGGACCGGTTTCCGCATGGCGGAATGTGCGGAAACGGCCGTCGGTAGGGCGGGAGCTGCGAGAGACGAGGCCGCCGGCACACGGCGGCCTGTTTGAAACGCTATCGGGGACCGATCGAGCGGGCGGCCGTCTCATGGAAAACCCCGGCGACGATCGTGACCTGCGCGAGCGCGTAGAGGCCCCAGATCAGGTAGTCGATGCCGGGAAAAGCGCCGAGGAAGCGTCCGACGCCGATCAGCGTGTCCGAGCCCACGAAGATCAGGCTGCCGACGGCGACCAGCGGGCTGCGCGTGCGGGCCGCGAGCGCGAAGCTCGCCATCGCGCACAGCACGAGCATGTAGACGGCGACCGGTACGAGCAGCTCGCCCAGGTGCGGAAGGAACGTCGCGTAGAACGCCGGCGCGGCGATCCACAACCCGATCAGCGCGACGATGCGCCAGCCGTGCGGCCGCGCGCGCCAGCGCACGAAGATCGCGCAGTAGCACAGGTGCGTGAGCAGGAACGCACCAAGGCCGAGGACGAACGACAGCGGCCAGTCGGGCAGCGCGAGCAGCACGTCGCCGAGCACGGCCGTCGCGAGCGCCGCGCACAGCCACGCGCGTTCGCGCGGTGCCGCGCAGGTGCTGCCGGCCGCGAGCAGCAGGATACCCATCGCGGCTTTCGCGGCGGCCTGGCCGGGATAGGGCGCGGCGACGAGCGACAGTCCGTACAGCAGCGCGGCGATGACGGCGAGTGGCCAGAGCCGGCGGTAGGTGGCGGGAAGCGTGGCGATCAAGGCGGGTGTCTCCGGATTGTTGTTGTCTGCGGTGGACGGCGCGCGGTCGAGGGCGCGGCTGCGGCCATTATCCGGAAGAACGCGTGCGCGAAAACCGGCGAATCCTTCTAGGAAACGAGCGCGCCGCGTCCCGATGCCGCCGCCGGATTTTTCCGCGCGTTGCCCCGGCTGAACCGGGGCAACGGCTGCGATTCGGCTTGCTATGATCGCCGCGGTATTGCCGCTGTCGCTGTCGCTGTCGCTGTCCCGCCTGGCCGCGCGACCGGATGCGCAAGCCGGTGCGTGTCCGATGAATCCACGCCGTGCCCGACCCGCGCGCCCAGCCGAAGCGGAGCGGTCCGGCCACCACGAAAACAGGTCCGACCATGACCGAACTTCTCCACGGCGACGGCGCAATCCGTCGCACGACGCCATACGGCTCCTCGATCGAAAACACCTATGCGGGCGTGCTGTCGTTCATGCGCCGCAATTACTCGCGTGCGCTCGACGGCGTCGACGTCGCGATTTCCGGTGTGCCGCTCGATCTTGCGACGACCTACCGCTCCGGCGCGCGGCTCGGGCCGGCCGCGATTCGTGCAGCGAGCGTGCAGCTCGCGGAGCTCCATCCGTATCCGTGGGGCTTCGATCCGTTCGATGATCTCGCGGCCGTCGACTATGGCGACTGCTGGTTCGACGCGCACAACCCGCTGTCGATCAAGCCGGCGATCGTCGAGCATGCGCGCACGATCCTGCGCTCGGGCGAGTGAGCGGGGCGTGGGGCGCTTCGGTCGATCGATGTTCGTGCGCCGTTTGTACGCATTGGGTCTTATATCATTCGGAGCAGTCTGTACTTGGCATCTGGAAATGCAGCAGGGAGTCGCTACGTGGAAAAGTTTGAGATGCGGAATGATCTAGTAGAGTTGCGTGAGCTTGTTCGCCAGTTCGTGAACGAGCGTGACTGGGACAAGTTTCATCAGTTGCTCCGAGAAACCTCGCCATTTCCCCCAAGGGGACTTCCTTCGCGGCGCATGGCGGGGAGGAAAGGGGCGCCGTCGACAGACGGCATTCCAACGCTACAATGACCGGCATGATCCTTGTCTACCGCTATCGGGTGAAGTCGCTCCACGGACTCCTTAACAAGCAGAGCCGTGCGGTGAACTACGTGTGGAACTTCTGCAATGACACGCAGAAGCACGCGCTCAAGTGGAGCAAGAAGTGGCCGACGGGTCAATCGAGAAAAGTATCCTGCCGACAAAGTGCGAGGCGATTCGCGAAAATATACTGAGTATAAAAGATCAGGCAAGTGAGGTCGTATGCAAGCTATCGCAATCCACACCACGCGGACATCTACTTGAGTGACTGTGGATCGACGCCCGCGAAACCTGCAGGCCACGGTCCCCGTAGCCGATTCGGTCAATGGCGCCAGGGCCTGCGTTCGGGATCTTCGTTCGGCTCGCAGCCAGGATCAAAGTCGACGGAACACCAGGCTGGCATTGACGCCCCCAAAACCAAAGCCATTGGAGATCGCATATTCCGTCGATAGCTTGCGAGGCGATCCGCCGACGATGTCGATGCCTTCCGCGGCTGAATCAGGCTCCATCAGGTTGAGCGTAGGCGGCGCAAGCTGATCGCGCAGCGCGAGCACGGTGAAAATGGCTTCCACGCCGCCGGCTGCCCCAAGCAAATGTCCGGTCGACGACTTGGTGGCTGATACGGCGGGGCCTCGACCCGTTCCGAATATCGCCTTGATGGCCGCGAGCTCGCTGATGTCGCCTACGGGCGTGGACGTCGCGTGTGCGTTCAGATGCCCGATCATTCCGGGTTCAAGATTCGCCTGCCGGATTGCCAGCTCCATCGCACGTCGCCCGCCGGCGCCGTCATCGGGCGGAGACGTCATGTGATATGCGTCGGCGCTCGTGCCATAACCGAGCACTTCCGCGATCGGCTTGGCGCCTCGCTGCAATGCGTGCTCCAGGTCCTCGATGACGAGCATGCCGGCGCCTTCTCCCATGACAAAACCGTCTCGTTCGGTATCGAACGGGCGGGACGCCTGCGCGGGATGATCATTGAAGCCGGTGGACATGGTTCTTGCCGCGGCGAACGACCCCAGGCTGACTCGATCGATGCAGGCCTCGGCCCCACCACACACGGCAATACTGGCTTCGCCGGCCCGAATCAGGCGCGCTGCGTCGCCGATGGCCTGTGCGCTGGCAGCGCAGGCAGTCACCGGTGCGCCCAGAGGGCCACGAAAGCCATGACGGATGGAGATATGGCCCGCTGCCATATTGGCAAGGAAACTGGGAACGGTAAAAGGAGAAAGCCGCCTTGGTCCGCGGTTATCCGTGATCCTGACGGCGTCCACGATCGCGCCGAACCCGCCCACGCCAGACGCCACGATGGTTGCCGTTCTTTCGCGTGCGTTTTCGGATTCAGGTTGCCACCCGGCTTGAGTCAGCGCCTCTTGCGCCGCGGCGAGCGCAAACAGGCTGAACCGGTCCATCTTCTTCTGATCCTTGGGCTCTACCGCGAGGGCAGGATCAAATCCCCATGGACACTCTGACGTCAACATGGGCACCACGCCGCCGACCTTCGATGCAATCCCTTCAGTGACGTCGTCGGGCAAACCGGCGAGGCCCGAATGCCCGTTCAGGAGACGGTTCCATACCGATTCAACGCCACATCCCAACGGCGAAACGATACCCATCCCGGTCACGACGATACGTCTCGTATTCAAGCCATGCTCCTCTTTTTGACTGACGAAGAAATGCCGCCAGCGATTGGCGCAATGCGCCATCTGGCAATGCTCGCAAACTTCAAGAATCGCGGAAATTGCCCGCCAGTATAGGCATCGGGCGGATGAAGAACTGGCGCATCGTGCCAATCGATATGCAAAATGCGCCATAATGACCGGATCATGAACCTGTCCCGGCAAAGTTCTCTCACCGTTTCGGCTCACTTCCTGCACGGGATGCTGCGCACCGTTCGCACCCGTTGCGGAGAAGACGTGGCAGCACAGCTACTCGCAAGCGCCGCCATCCCGCAGTCGCTTCTGAATCAGCCAGATGCGCGAATCACACGCCAGCAATACGTCGTGTTGTACAAGACGGTCGCGGCGACGCTCGACGACGAAATGCTGGGACTATGGTCCAGGCCGATCCGGGGCGGCACATTGAAGTATCTGATGCTCAGCCTGCTGGACGCGCCTACCGTCCTGGTCGCGTTCAATCGGTTTGTTCGTTTCTGGAATTTGCTGCTGGATGACTACCGGTTGCAGATTTCGACGAAGAACGATCTGGTGCGACTGGCTCTGGTGGAAAGGGCGCCGGATACGCAGGTCACTCCGCTTGGGCACGAGTTGATGATGAAGCTGGCGCACGGCATCGCATCATGGCTGCTTGGCAGAGAGATCATCCTGCATCGGGCCGAGTTCAGTTTCGCCAGGCCCAGGCACGTCGAAGACTATGCATTCCTGTTCCCCGGCGCGGTGCACTTCGATGCCGGGATGACGAGCATTTACTTCTCGTACCAGGATTGTGCCGAGCTGTTCAAACGCGAGAAACACGAACTATGGGCGTTCCTGAAAGGCGCGCCCGGGGACTGGACATTCAGCGCATTTCATCATGGCTCCATTGTGGCCAAAACGCGCGAGTATCTTGAGCGGAACATGGCGCAGCCGCTGACGATCCAGGGCCTTGCGCAGGCACTGCATACCTCTGTCCGCACGCTCAATCGCAGATTTGCGGAAGAAGGAACCCATTTCCAGCAGGTGAAAGACGGACTGCGACGGGATATCGCTGTCGATCGGCTGACCAACTCGAACACGAGCGTGGCAGTGCTGGCGTTTGATCTCGGTTTCTCCGACGCCACCGGTTTTTGCCGTGCGTTCAAGCACTGGACCGGCAGTAGTCCTTCCGACTATCGCAAGGACACCCGCCACGGCGAGTGACAGGAAAGAGTCCAGCCTGACCACACTTTCAACGACTTTGAAGGCGAGTGTCGACCGGGTGAATCCGCGGCCGAACCCTGACAGTTCATCCCGCCCTTCCCGAAGGACCGACACGAACAAAAAAGCCGCCGGGCAGGGTGCCCGTCGGCCTGTTTCGACTACATCGCGCTGCGTCCGCGCGTTACTTCGCCGCGAGCGCACCCGCCACGCTTTTATCGACCCAAGCATTCTCCGCGACACTCAGTTTCTGCGGAATCAGCTTAGCCCCATAAAACGCATCGGCCACGCGCTGCTGCACGGCGATGATCTTCTCGTCGACCGGCACCGCGCCGAACGGCACACGCTTGATCCACGTTTCCACGAGCGGCAGCGGCAGGCCGACCTTCGGCGCGATCAGCGCGGCCGTCTCGGCCGGATGTTCGTTGACCCACAGGCCGGTCTCGCGCAATTGCTTCAGGATCGTGCCGACCACGTCGGCATGTTGCTCCGCGAACCCCCGCGTTGCCTCGTAGAAGTTGTTCGCGGGCGTGAGGCCCGTGTAGTCGGACAGCGTGCGGATCTTCAGCGAATTCTGGGCGGCTGCGTAGTACGGATCCCAGACGGCCCACGCGTCGACGTTGCCGCTCTCGAACGCGGCGCGCGCGTCCGCGGGCGGCAGGTACACCGGGCGAATCTCGTCGTAGCGCACACTTGCCTTCTTCAGCGCTTCGAGCAACAGGTAGTTCGCGCTCGAACCCTTCTGCAGTACGACCTTCTTGCCGCGCAGGTCGGAGAGCGAGCGGATCGGCGAATCGGCCTTCACGAACACGGCTTCGTTGTGCGGCGACGGCGGTTCCGCGGCGACATACACGAAGCGCACGCCGGCCGCCTGCGCGAACACCGGCGGCGGCGCGCCCGTGTAGCCGAAGTCGATGCTGTTCGCGTTCAGCGCCTCGAGCAGCTGCGGGCCGGCGGGGAATTCGAACCACTGGACGTCGTAGCCGAGCGGCTTGAGGCGCGTCTCGAGCGCGCCCTGCGTCTTGACGACCGACAGCAGGCCGGCCTTCTGGTAGCCGATGCGCACGACCTTGTCGGCGCTGCCTTGCGCGAATGCGGATGTGGCGGCGACGGCGACGAGCGCCGTCGCGGTGGTACGGGTGATCCAGCGGGTGAAACGAATCATCGAACGGACTCCATGCGAAACGTCTTCGGGGAGCAGCGCGTGCCGCTCGGTTGGAAGAATCGTCGCACGGGCGATCGGACCCGCAAACGAAGCATTGCCGATATGAATATGACGGCGGCGGTCCTATGCTTTGCCGTCGTCGCCTTGCGTGCCGGACGCATCGGACGCATCGGGCGCACCGGCCTGCCGCGCCGCTTCGTCGCTGAGCTTCCTGTCGAGAATCGTCGCGACACGGCCGCCGAGATACGCACTGGCCGCGTTCTCGAGCGCGCGGTTCGTCTCGCCTTCGACGAACACGGCCGCGAGCGGACGCAGGCGCCAGATCGCATCGACGAGTGCGGGCACGTCGGTCACCGGCGGCAGCGTGCCTTCGTCATAGCGGTCGAGCCGCTTCACGACGAGGTCGACGAGCAGCCGCGCGATCGCGTCGAAGTGCGGCCGCGCGAGGCTGATCACGTCGAGCAGTTCGCGCGGCGGGATGCCTTCCTTCGTCATCGCGGCCGCCGCTTCGAGCAGCGCGGGGCTTTTCGCGACGAACGACAGGCCTCGCCGTTCGAGCAACCCGAGCTCGGTCACGCGCGACAGTTGCGATGCCGTCTGCGGGCCGAACATCTGCGCGAGCGTCGCGAGCGAATAGGTTTTCGGCAGTTCGTGCGACCAGCGGCCGCCGATCGCGTTCTCCAGGCCGAGGATCGAGCGCAGGTCGTGACCCTCGTCGATCGCCATGATCAGGTCCTGGATGTTCGACAGCGTGTAGCCGCGGGCGAGCAGGTGGTTGATCAGCTTCAGGCGTGCGACGTGCGTGTCGTCGTAGATGCCGACGCGCCCGCGCTTCTCGGGCGGCGCGAGCAGTCCGCGATCCTGGTATGCACGGACGTTGCGCACGGTCGTGTCGGACACGCGCGCGAGTTCGTCGACCGTGTACTCGTTGCGGGAATCCGCCGCGGCCTCGTCTGGCATGGTTCGAGTCTGTTTTGACATGCGGCCATTCTAGCGCGACGCGACGGGCTCGGGCGAGGCGGGGAGCGTGCGTGCGCCGTCGCCGAGCGCGCGCTGCATCAGCGCGGTATCGATCCAGCGGCCGTGCTTGAAACCGACCGCCTGCAGCACGCCCGCCGGCGCGAAACCGAATGCGCGGTGCAGCGACGTCGAGCCGCCGGTGCCGCCGTCGGCGATCACCGCGATCATCTGCCGCCACGGGCCGGTCTCGCAACGCGCGATCAGCGCCGCGAGCAGCGCGCGGCCGATGCCGCGGCCGCGCTGCGCGTCGTCGATGTAGATCGAATCCTCGATCGTGTGGCGGTACGCGCTGCGCGTGCGATACGGCGTCGCATACGCGTAGCCGGCGATGCGGCCGTCGCATTCCGCGACGAGATAGGGCAGCCCGTGACGCAGCACCGCGTCGCGGCGCGCGCGCAGTTCGTCGACGTCGGGCGGCGTCTCCTCGAACGACGCGACGCTGTGGCGCACGTGGTGTGCGTAGATCGCGTGAATGGCGTCGAGATCGGCATCGGTCGCGTCGCGGACGACGCAGGCGGGAGCGGCGGGCATGGTGGCGGAGCGGGTGGATGAAACCGCCACTATGCCGGCTGTCGGGCGGGGCGGTAAAGGCATTGGCCGCGTCGCGCGTCGGCAGAGGCCGGCCCGCAGGTCTACAGATGGCCGTCCGCGTCGTGAATCGCGTCGGCGATCGCATCCGCGACGCGCTGCACGCGCGGCGAGCGGCGCACGTCCGGGTGGACGACGAGCCAGATCTCGCGCTCGACATCGCAACGGGGCACGGACGTCAGTTCGACGAGCGCGGCGGTGGCCGGCAGCGAAGGGTCGACCGAGGCCGGCGCGCTCGCGCCGGCGTCCATCGCCGGTGCGTCGACGAGAAAGCGCGGCAGCAACGCGATCCCCGCGCCGGCCACGCACGCACGATGCAGCGCGGCCAGGTCGTTGGCGATGAACGCGAATCGGCGCCCGGCCGCGAAGCGTTCGAGCCATTGCTGCTGCGGCATTTGCGCGAGCGCGTCGTCATAGCCGAGGAATGCCCAGGTGTCGGGCGGCGTGGCGGCCCAGTCGGGTGACGCGCACAGCGCGAAGCGCATCGTGCCGAGCCGGCGCGCGGCCAGCCCCGGTTCGCTCGGCCGCGACAGGCGCACCGCGAGGTCGGCTTCGCGTGCGTAAAGGTTGGCCGCGTGCATCTCGCCCATCAGGTCGATCCGCAGTGCAGGCCACGCGCGCTGCGCGCGGGCGAGCCGCGGCGCGAGGAAGTGGCTCGCGAACACCGGCGACGCCGACACGCGCACGACACCGTCGAGCGCCGCCACCCCCTGCGCGGCGCGGGCGAACGCATGCACGTCGGCTTCGACGCGGGCCGCATGTTCGGCGAGGTGCAGGCCTTCGTCGGTCGGCGGCCAGCCGCGCGGCAGCCGGTCGAACAGCCGGATGCCGAGCGCCGACTCCAGCGCGTCGATGCGCCGGGCGACGGTCGAGTGCTGGACCTGCAGCGCCCGCGCGGCGGCCGACAGGCTGCCGCCGCGCATCACCGCGAGGAAATAGCGGAGGTCGTCCCAGCTCATCGGCAGCGCGGACGCGGGCGTCAGATCGGTCGAATTTTGCACAATAGATGGGCGAATAACGGGGATTCCGATCGATTATGCACGATGAGATGATCGTGTCACATCATTCGATTGCGAGGAACGTCATGCCCCAAATTGCTAGCGCCACCCGGATCGGGATCGACCGTTATGGCGATGCCGGCGTGCTGCGCCGTGTCGATGTGCCCGTCGTGCCGCCCGGGGCCGGCGAGGTGCGGATTCGCCAGACCGCCGTCGGCGTGAATTTCGTCGACATCTATTTCAGGACCGGCGCGCATCCGTTGCCGGCACTGCCGGACGCGCTCGGCGTCGAGGCGGCCGGGGTGGTCGATGCGGTCGGCCCCGGCGTGACGGCGCTCGTCCCGGGCCAGCGCGTCGCGTATGCGGGACTGCCGACCGGCAGCTACGCGAGCCTGCGCACGCTGCCCGCCGAGCGCGTGGTGCCCGTGCCCGACGGCGTGAGCGACGACGCGGCCGCGGCCGGGCTGCTGAAAGGGATCACCGTCTACATGCTGCTGCACCGCGTGCGGCAGGTTGGCGCCGGCGATACCGTGCTCGTGCATGCGGCGGCCGGCGGTGTCGGCTTGCTGGCGACGCAGTGGGCGCGTGCGCTCGGCGCGCGGGTGATCGGCACGGTCGGCTCGGCCGCGAAGGCGGCATTGGTGCGCGCGCAGGGGGCGGAAGCGGTGGTCGATTATCGCGAGGCGGATTTCGTCGCGGCGGCACGCGCGTTCGGCGGCGGTGCGGGCGTCGACTATGCGATCGACGGGATCGGCGGCGACGTGCTGACGCGCACGCTCGGCGCGGTCCGGCCGTTCGGGATGGTCGCGAGCATCGGGCAGGTTGCCGCGATCGGCGCGCGGCAGACGATCGATCTCGACGAACTGGGGCCGGCTCGCTCGATCGCGCTGGCGCGGCCGAGCGTGCTGGGTTTCATCGCGCGTGACGTGGCGGGGTATCGGGAAGCGGCGCGCGTGACGCTCGAACGGCTCGCGGACGGGATGCACGTGGAGATCGGCGCGCGGCTGTCGCTGGGGCAGGCGGCCGACGCGCATCGGTTGCTGGAGTCGCGGCAGACGACGGGCGGGGTGGTGCTGGTGCCGTGACGGCGGACCGGGCGGCGATCGCAAGCCGTGAGGACGGTCGCGTCGCGGCGTCGATCCGCGGGCAGGCGGCGGAGCCACGCTGCCGCTGCCCGCCCGCGGATCAGTGACCAGTGATCAGTGATGCTTGCGCAGCGGCACACTTTCGACGAACCACGCGAGCACGAATGCGATCGCGATCACGCCCGCCGCCGACAGATACACGACATGCAGCGACCCGGCGAACGCATGCAGGTACGCATCGCGCACCGCATCCGGCAACTGGTGCACGGCCGCCGGACCGAGCGTGGGTGGGAGCTCCGTGCCGGCCGGCAGCGCCTGCGTGATCCGCGACTGCAGCCCGTGCGAGAACAGTGCGCCGAACGCGGCGACGCCGAGCGAGCCACCGATCGAGCGGAACAGCGTCGCGCCCGACGTCGCGACACCCATGTGCCGGAATTCGACCGTGTTCTGCACCGCGAGCGTCAGCACCGGCATCACCATGCCGAGCCCGATCCCGAGCAGCGCCATGTACGCGTACATCGTGTGCAGCGGCGTGTCGAGCGACAGCGTCGACAGCAGCGCCATCGCGATGCCGCCGATCAGCGTCCCCGCGATCGGAAACGGCCGATACGTGCCGAGCCGCGAGATCAGCCGGCCGCTCGCGACCGACATCGCGAGCATCCCGCCCATCATCGGCAGCAGCTGCATTCCGGCCTGCGACGGCGTCGAGCCCTTCACGACCTGCAGATAGAGCGGAATGAACGTGACCGAACCGAACAGCGCGATGCCGACGACGAAGCCGATCAGGCTCATCAGCACGAAGGTGCGCTGGCGGAACAGTTCGAGCGGCATGATCGGTTCGGCCGCGAGCCGTTCCTCGTAGATGAAGCCGCCGATTGCGACCACGCCGAGCACGAGCGTCATCCACAGCTGCGGCGACGACCACGGCAGCAGCGAACCGCCTTCGCTCGTGAACAGGATCACGCAGGTGAGGGCCGTCGCGAGGAACGCGGCGCCCAGGTAGTCGATCCGGTGCTTCACGTGCGCCGTGTGCGGCCGGAACGCGATGCCGATCACCGCGAGCGCGAGCAAGCCGAGCGGCAGGTTGATCGTGAAGATCCACCGCCACGACAGGTGTTCGACCAGGAAGCCGCCGAGCAGCGGCCCGACGATCGTCGCGAGGCCATACACGCCGCCGAACATCCCCTGATAGCGCGCGCGGCGGTTGGGCGGCACCAGGTCGCCGATCGCGGCCATCGTGACGACCATCAGCCCGCCGCCGCCGAGCCCCTGCAGCGCGCGCAGCACGATCAGCTGCGTCATGTCCTGTGCGACGCCGCAGAGCGCCGAACCGGCGAGAAACAGCACGATCGCGGCCTGCAGCACGATCTTGCGGCCGTACAGGTCGCCGAGCTTGCCGTATAGCGGCAGCACGACCGTCGACGACAGCAGGTACGCGGTGACGACCCACGACAGCTGGTCGAGGCCGCCGAGCTCGCCGACGATGGTCGGCAGCGCGGTCGACACGATCGTCTGGTCGAGCGCGGACAGCAGCATGACGAGCAGCAGCGCGGCGACGATCAGCCCGGTCGGCGCGTCGCGGCGGGCCGCTTCGGCGGCCGGTGGAGCAAGGAGGGTATCGGTTCTCATCGAGATATCTGCCATGGCAGGTAATTGACCGAAATATAGAGGCAACTGATTGCCTGGTCAATTTCTGCCGAGCCTCGATTTGTTGCATCGGTAACGGAAGATTGCCGGCCGGGAAATTGACCACGATCAGCAAGAAAGCGGGCCGGACTCAAGTTTTTTGCAGGCAAACCGTAATCCAGAGTGCCGCGGACCGATTGCCGCGGCACTCCTTATCGCTCACGTCCCGTCATGAACCTGAACGCCCTGTTTTCCCGTTTCTCGATCCGTACGCGGATTTTTTCCACGCTCGGTCTCGTCGCCGTGCTGCTCGTCGTGTCGGGCCTGATCGGCCTCACCGGCATGCAGAGCTCGAACCGTGCGCTCGACGCGGCCTATACGCGCGAGCTGGCCGCGAAGACAGCGCTGTCCGCCGCGAGCCTGAACCTGACGATCGTGCGGACCACGCTCGACCGCGCGCTGCTGCATCCGGAGGCGCCGGAAGTGCCCGATCTCGTCAAGAAGGCCGAGAACTATCTCGCGAAGGCCGATGCCGCGTGGCGCACCTACGCGACGATGCCGCACGACGGCGACGAGGGCCCGCTCGCGACGCGGCTCGACGCCGCGCGCCAGGCGCTGATCGGACAGGCGTTGAAGCCGTTGATCGACGCGATCGGCGCGGGACGTCGCGACGACGCCGACCGGCTGCTGATGACGGTCGCGCCGCCGCTGTCGGTGGCGCTCACGCAGGCGACCGATGCGCTCGATGCGTACCAGGCCGCGCGCGGCAAGGACGTCTACGACACCGCGCAGGCCTATTACGGCTGGATGCGAGTGGGCGCGATCGCCGGCATTGCGCTCGGGCTCGCCGCGTGTCTCGGCTGCGCGATCGGCCTGCATTTCGCGATCACGCAACCGGTGAACCGGCTGCTGTCGCATTTCCGCCGCCTGTCGGACGGCGACCTGACGTCGGAAGTGCGCTGGTCGTCGCGCGACGAGATGGCCGAGCTGGTCAAGGGTGTGACGGGCATGCAGCGCAGCCTCGCCGATACGGTGCGCCAGGTCAGCCAGGGCTCCGAAGCGATCTCGACCGCGACGCACCAGATCGCGGCCGGCAACACCGACCTGTCGCAGCGCACCGAGGAGCAGGCGTCCGCGCTGCAGGAGACGGCCGCGAGCATGGAACAGCTGACGGCAACCGTGAAGCAGAACGCCGATCACGCGGTCGAGGCGCAGGCATGCGCGGACAACGCGAGCGAGATCGCGACGCGCGGCGCGACGGTCGTCGGTGAGGTGATCGGCACGATGAACGAGATCGACCAGAGTTCGCAGAAGGTGGCCGACATCATCGGCACGATCGAGGGCATCGCATTCCAGACCAACATCCTCGCGCTGAATGCGGCGGTCGAGGCTGCGCGCGCGGGCGAGCAGGGCCGCGGCTTCGCGGTGGTCGCGGGCGAGGTGCGCACGCTCGCGCAGCGCTCGGCGTCGGCCGCGAAGGAGATCCGCACGCTGATCGGCGAATCGGTCGAGCGCGTCGCGACGGGTTCGCGGCTGGTCGGCGTGGCCGGCGCGACGATGCAGGACATCCAGCAGGCGATCGGCCGCGTGACGGGCATCATGACCGAGATCGCGGCGGCGTCGAACGAGCAGCGCGACGGGATCGAGCAGGTGACCCGCGCGGTGTCGCAGATGGACCAGGTGTCGCAGCAGAACGCGGCGCTGGTCGAGCAGGCGGCGGCCGCGGCTGCGTCGCTCGAGGAGCAGGCCGACGGGCTGCGGCGCGCGGTGGGGGCGTTTCGGGTGGCTTGATCGTTGGCGGGGTGGGCGGGGCGACGGGGCGGCAGCCGGGTTGTTCAGGCGAGTCGCCTGCGATGCTCTTTACGGTGGGCTTGGTCCACGCTGTCGCGATGATTCGGTCGAAAAGACTGGCATCGTTCGTGGGGCTTTCCGAGCTGGTCAATGTATATACATCCACGTGACCGTCCCGGATTACGTATCACTTCGATACGCTCAAAACAAAGGCAACCTGGCGCGAAGCCAATCCCACTTGCTTGGTGGAATTGTCAGGTATTTGTCGTAGTTTGACTCATCGGCCAAGTCGATGTAGCGAACCACGTTGCCCTCATAATTCAAGGGCTGATGAAAACTTTCTCCGTGATACCAGTTCACGGAGAAATATCGTCTGGCCAGGAGTTCGCCATTTCCACTGAAAACCCGCAGTTCTATTTTGTCATTCGTCCCATCCTGATCATTTCCACCGGTGCCGCACATTGTGAACCGGTACGAAACTCCATTCATGTTTTTTATGCCGCCGTCTAGTGTTTCGGGGCGGTCATAAAAATCGCAACGCCCGTAGATGGGTCGATTAAGGTGAATTATCAAACCGATGCCGATATAGGCAATAATGGCTAGGCCAACGTATCTGATGGTTCTAATCTGCATATCTCACCAAGATCAAGATCGATCGGCTTCTTCAATTTTAGATAGATGGGCTTCGAATATATCATGAAGTCCTTGCCGCGATGATGCCTCTCTCGCCAGCGGTCGTAGTCAGCGTTGTAGATTGGAAAGTAGACGTCGGATTTTCTGAAATTTCTGAACAAGCCTTTTCGTGTGTCTACGGGTTTGTTGATGCTTTTTGCCCAAATATCGATACCGGAATCCCGCTTCGGTGAGCTGGAACTGGTTAGCAGCGAGCCGGGTGCAATGATGACTCCGTGCCTGTTCCAATGTCCCAAATACTGCTTTCCGTTGAATGAGTAATTGTCCTTCACGTAAGCGTAGATGTGCGTGATTTTTCCGACTGCATTGATGCAGTACAAGTTTCCTGATTTCTCGTACTTGAAGTATTTTTCGCTCGTAATTTCAACATTTTCTATGGCGATGTAGATGTTGAAGTTGGCCAGTGCACCCGTCAGATCCGTCGGGGCGAAATTTTTCAGGGTGTCCCAGTTTCTTATCGGCAGAATCTGAAATTGCCAATCGTTATGAAACTTGAGCAAGTTATCGGTTGATTGTGAGGTGTTGAAATTGGATGTCGAATTTCTTTCGAGAAAGATATTTTTGACGAAGGGTTTGATGATATCTATCTCTGTTTTTACAGATCGCCTGCTATAAACGCCGTTCGCAAGGAGATGTTCGAATTTCCTCCGGATGTTGCCAAATTTCAACGTCCAGTCGAGTGTGATGCTGTCGTCATTGAATGGCTGAGGCGACGTTGGGTCGTCATTGTAGGTATGTGCTGCACCCGCAAACCAGATTCGCGCGAGTCTGGCGGAAACCTTCCAGCCAGGATTGTCCATCGCAATTGGTACGTCCCGGAGGTCGAACGGCGGCGGGTTTTCGCAAACTTCCGACTCTGGTTGCCTTGGCGATTCTTTCGCTATTGCCGGACCGGTTTACGGCAGCGGTCGAGGAGCCGCACTTTGCGGCCGAGTCTTCGGCGCGCGCGAAATCGGTTCGGGCGGAGCGGGTGGCGGCTTTGCCCCCGGAGCGGGCCGGTCGAATGACACGCCTTTTTGAGTATCAAGGGGGATGCATCCTTGAACTCTTAGACTCTAGTTTCAAGTGCAACACCTTTGATGAGGTAGGGTGTTGCAATGACGAAATACCAGCATCTGAGCGCC